>JAYVCO010000385.1:0-7489 GCA_043749935.1 Planctomycetia bacterium | reverse complement strand
CCGCAGCGGCGAAACCGAAGACACCACCATCGCCGACCTGGCCGTCGCCCTTTCGACCGGCCAGATCAAAACCGGCTCCGCCTCGCGCACCGACCGCATTGCCAAGTACAATCAATTGCTGCGAATCGAGGAAAGCCTGGGCGAAACGGCCCAATACGGCGGCCCGCTATTCTTCCGCAAAGGCAGATAGGCGGATCTCTTTAGTCTCACCACCGAGACCGGACGATGAGGAAGTGGCGTTTCCGAACTGTCTGGTTGTCGGCCGTGGCGATTGCCATTCTCGCGGGCACGATCAATCTGGCGGTCACGGCGTGGCAACTTGAAACCGCGCCGGATGTCTTGGCAATTACTTTCCAGGACGCCGCGCTCGGTTGGATCGGCTGGGGATACGAGCCGGTCGCCGCCATGTCCGGCAGCCGTCAAGCCGACTTCTGGCTGGCCGAAACCGAGCGCGTGCTGGCCGAAAACCCCACCAGCGAAATGGCCCGTGGCGCCGCCTGGATGCTCGATACGCCGGCCAGTAACTATTACGTAGGCTACTGGCAGCCTACCGATCTGGCTCGCGGTTTACCGATCATAAGTTCCGCACGCGAGAACGAGGCGTTCGAGGAAAAGGCGGCTCAAAAATGCGTTGAGATCGCGAGCATGGCCACTCTCTTGTCGTCTGACGATGTTTTTACCTGGCGAACTCGAGCGCGGTTATTGTTTCGAAGCAAGTGGTCTGGCTGGACGCCTCGAGATCCGCAATGGCTGCAGGTGCTCGATGAGGCATCGAGCCACGACCCGGACAATGCCATCTATGACTATCGCGCCGCGGAAGGCCTATGGTACGAGAGCAGTTCGGTCGGCTACATAGGCGATGCCGATCGAGTGACAATCCGCGATCCGAAACAATTCGCCGCGGGTATCGAGCATTTTGAACGCGCGCAACAATTGGCATCTGCTCATGGGGCAGATGCCGATTGGCAGGCCGTGCAAGTATTTTTGCAGAACTCGCGAGTGCCAAAGCACGAGCAACTCTATTTGCTTTCCAGTCGATTGCCGCAAATGGCCGATTTTTGGTTTGGATACTATTTGCTTCGAGTGCATGAGTTGTGGCCCGAAGCGGGATTACAACATCTCTCGCGGCTGCTCCAAGGGTTGCGGGCGGCCGAGGAATTGGACCCGTCTGATATTGCCAGCCTCACGGATTTCATAGGTGAGCGCTCCAATTATTATCCGTTAAGAAGAATCGGTGGCCAAATAGCGCACGAATTGACGCGTTCGCTAATAACTCCCACCGATGGGATTTCAGAAGCGGATCTCAGCGCTGTGGAAAAACAAATGGTTGCTATTAACGCGCATAGCTCCGTCCGCTTGACGGCAGTTCGTGAAATTCCGCAACCGAACCCGCCGGCCAAGCCGTCGTCGTGGCAATTGTACAATAGTTTGGCCATGTTCGATATACTGCGCTGTGGTTTTTGGCTAGTCCTGGTTGCCTTCATCTCGTACGGCATTGTCCGGGCGTTCGCTGGATCTGAGACGGTCGAGCGATGGCGATTCAGGATCTGTAGGCACTCACTCGCCTGGCTCGTCGCATTCTCACTATCATTTGCGGTGTTTGGGCTCGCGCCCGCTGGGATCATTAGCGTGCAGGCGCAGTACGTTCTTGCCCAACTGCTTTGCACGCTGCTGCCCGTGGTGGGGCTCGTATGGCTGTTTCTCGTTCTTCGGCGGCAACGAAAATCGCGAACGGCTGGGCTGATACTCCTTGTCACGGTCCCGCTTCTGGGCGCGCTGCTCGTGGTTTCGCGCGAACGTCTCGTTGCCTCGGTCACGCGCCTGACGGGAGACTTTGTGCCCGCCCGCCTGGTCGCGGGAATGTATGACCATCAATTGCAACAGATCGATCCCGCACTCAAGGCAAACTCGGTGTTCGACGCCTGGTTTCAATGGCTCTCCTACCCAGGACCGGCGTCGATGATCGTGCTAGCTCTCGTGCTCGTGGCATGCTGGCAATGGTCTTGGAGTGGTCGCCAGCGCAACGGCTCGGAATCCCGCTGCTGGAAAGCTCGCCTGAGCGGCACGGCGATTGAGGCAAGTCGCTCGGCAGTGTGCGGAACCGTTGCGGCGCTGCTGCTGTTCCTGCTGTTGGCCCCGCTGGTCTTGCAGGACGTCCAATCGAGTTACGAATCTCAGCTTGCCTGGTTTCGCGACGTCCCAAAGCGCCGCGAGCAATTCGCCGCCGCCATCGCCGCGATCGAAGCCGACCCCGTCCGGTCCGCGGAATTGCGCCAATGGGCGGCGGATCAAATTGCCGCCGAACGAGCGCGCCAAAAATCACGTCAATGACATCATAAAACGCTTGCAACACCACATCCCTTCCCAGTGGTATGATGCAGTTGTTGACCACGTTGCGTTCGATCTGTTTCTCACGTCTCGGCTTCTCATGCCCAACTCTTCGCTCCACCCCTCAGACAACGTGCCAGCATTAACCGATTCCCCTTGGTTTTGGGTGATGATGTTTTGCGCCGTCGGCTCGGGGTTGGTGCTGGTGATGAGCCCGAAATATGCCAAGCGACAGGGGCGGTTGGAATTACAGTATCAGGCCCATCAGGAAAAGGCTCGCCGGCAGTTCGAAGGCGAAGCCAAGGCGCGAGAGCCCGGAGCCGAGGGCAACACGGCACCGCCGACAATGGACGAGCTGATCATTCCGCTCGGCCCACTGCTCACCGCCTTTGGCTTACTGTTCACCGTGTCCGCTGTGCAGCTCTGGCGGACGAGACGCGGCCTGGCGCGCCCGCCAACGGACATTCCAGCCCGCGAGGACCAGACATGACGAGCTTTGTGGAAAGCCCCTGGCCGAGTGTGATGCTAGGCCTGGCGCTCGAAGCGGTGTTGGTCATTGTGCTGGTCCAGATTCGGCGACCAGTCATAATTGCACTGATGGCCAGCGTCCTGGCGATCACCCTGGGCATGCTCGTGGTCGAACGGATGATCGTCACCGAGAACGAGGAAGTGGAAGACATGCTCGACGGCCTGGCCAGCGCGCTCGTGACCAACGATTCGCCCAGCATCATGGCGATGTTCACCGACGACAGTCCCCGGCGTAACGAAGTGCAATCGATCCTCTCAAGGGTCACGATTCGCGACGCCCGAGTTGGCGGCGACTTGGAAATCCGCCTCAACAAGCTGACGATTCCACCTTCGGCAACCACCTATTTCACCGGCCGCGTCGACGCCAAAGACAATCGGGGCACGATTCCCTACGAACACCTGATCCGCAGGTTCAAGGTCACCCTGCACAAACAGAACGGCCGTTGGAAACTGTTCGACTACGCCGAGCAGGACCGGCAAAAAGGCTGACCAGATGGGTGGCTCAGACGACTCGTCGTCTGAGTTGCGAAGCAACAAGAGGTTTGCCTATTAAATAGGCCGCCTCTTTTCCCTGCGGGATCCAGGGAGGTGCCACTAGACAATTCCTTCGCCGCCCCCCGAATAACCGTCACTCTGCCTTGGGAACTTTCACCATCAGCTCTTCGGTTTTCGGGTCGTAGATGTAGCTTTCGCCCTCGTAGAGGGAGGGCAATTGCACGCCATTTTCCTTGATGATGATTTCCATGAATTCGGCGTGGGTCTTGGGCCCCTTGTTGTCGTGGGCCGCCTTGTAGAGCTTCATTGCATTAGGAATCTGGACCTCGAAGGCGATCCGATCTTCCGTGCGGAATTTGGCGGCCACGGGTGTCGTGACAAACCCCGGCTCGTAGTCCTTGCCCTTGGTTCCCACGCCAACTTCGGCCTTCTTGACCGTGGAGCCGTCGGGGGAATCCGTTGTCGCATCCGCCGGCGTTTCGGCTGCGGGCGCACCCGCGACGGCAGCGGGTGCGGTGCCGGATGGATTGCTGGCTGGATCTTGTACCGTGGCACCTGCCGCTGGCGCGGCCCCGGCTGCACCCGCGCTTGGCGCTGCTGGCGTCGGCGGAGGTGGTCCGACCGATTGGGCCTGCTGCGATTGGCTCGGCGCTCCGGCTTCGCACCCCAAACAAGTTGCCAATACTAAGACTAACGTTGCGTACCAAAAAGTTTTCATGGCCTTCTCCGTTCGCATTGCCTCAAATCACACTGTTCCAAATCACACTGTCCCAAACCACGCTGCCCCAAAATGCCTTCGACTGGTTATTTAACCTGACTGGATTCGTTTAGTTCCTGGCATCACTCACAAGATCGATGTTCCAGCCCTCCATTTCCCCCAAAATCGAACGCTTGGTCAAGTCAAAATCCAGCGGAGTCAGGCTGATCATCCCCTTGCGCAGGGCCGAAACGTCGGTTTCGTGCTCGACCGAGTGCACCACAGGATCCGAGAGAGCCCAAAAATAGCTCCGCCCGCGAGGGTCGATGCGTTTTTCATACTGCTCGCCGTTGCGTTTCAAACCCCTTGGCACCACGCACACGCGCGGCGAGCCATGCTCGAGCGCGGCGGTGGGAATGTTCAGATTATAGAGCTGGGGCGTCGGGCCTTTGTTAGCCAAGATCTGCTCGATGGCCTGCCGCGCCAGCACAGCCGCCCGATCGAAGTTTGCGTGATCGTTGAACTCCAGAGAGACAGCCAGGCTGGTCACGCCGAAAAACGCTCCTTCGATGGCTGCCGCCACCGTGCCCGAATAGAGCACATTGATCCCGGCATTGAGCCCACTGTTGATGCCGCTGACCACCAGGTCGGGCAGCCGAGGGCAAAACTCGAAGATGCCAATTTTCACGCAATCGGCCGGGCTGCCTTCGACGGCCCAGCCACGTCGCTGCTGGCCGACGAACAACTCTTTGACCACGAGCGGGTTCAGATACGTGATCGAATGGCCTACGCCGCTCTGCTCGGTGGCCGGCGACACGACATACACATCGCCCAGCCGCTCGAGCTCGCGCTCCATGGCCGCGAGGCCGGGGGCGTAGATACCGTCGTCGTTGGTCAGCAGAATTAGCACGGACTTCCAATCTCGAGTTGCAGCAGAGCAACTTCACGCAAGCGGTGGGGCATTCACTATAATTTGCATTCGAATGGCAGGCAATTGGCGTGGCAAGCGGAGTGTCTGGGCTGGCATCCCCATCATAGCGTTAGTTTGCCAACTTTGCTTCTCGCCTGCCCTCCTTCGCACCCGCCCTGATTCGCTGTTGTCTCGTGCCATCAGCCCCTAGCCCCTCGCGAGATAAGCCCCTATAATCGTCCGTTTAACACCCGTCACGTCGACGGGTCTTTTCGTTTACTCCTACCGACAGATATTGTCGGGCGACAGGCGGCACGGGAGCTGATTTTTTAGGATCCACACGGCTGTGAAGCAAACAACTGCCGCCACGAGTGCGAGTCGAACACCTTTGGTCGCGGATGAGAAAGTCCTGATTTTGGACTTCGGGGCCCAGTACGCCCAACTCATTGCCCGCCGTGTTCGCGAGCAGCACGTCTATTGCGAAATTGTCCGGCACGACATTTCGCCGGCACGCATTCGCGAGATCGCTCCGCGGGGCATCATTCTCTCCGGCGGCCCGGCGAGCGTTTATGAAGCCACTTCGCCGAAATGCGATCCCGAGATTTTTCGCCTAGGAATTCCGGTGTTAGGAATTTGTTACGGGCTGCACCTCGCCTGCGACGCACTCGGCGGAAACGTCGAAAGTGCTCCGGCGCGGGAGTTCGGCCGAGCCAAGGTGCACATCACGTCGCACGCCGATTTGTTTGGCGACATTCCTGAGACGATGGAAGTCTGGATGAGCCATGGCGACCAGGTCTCGAAAGTCTCGAAGAACTTTGTCCCGTTGGCCGAAACCAAAACCTGCCCAATCGCGGCAATCAAACACGTCAACCTGCCGATCTACGGAATTCAGTTCCACCCTGAAGTGACCCACACGCCGTTGGGTTCGAAGTTGCTGGGCAATTTCGTCCACAAAATATGTGGCTGCACGGGCGCCTGGCAACTTGGCGACTTTGCCGAGCAAGCGATCTCGCAGATCCGCGAGCGAGTCGGCTCGGACCGCGTGATCTGCGGCCTTTCCGGCGGTGTCGATTCGTCGGTCGTGGCGGCGCTGATCTATAGAGCTATCGGTTCGCAACTCTCTTGCATCCTGATCGACAATGGCCTGCTGCGCAAGGACGAAGAAGTGTCGGTGATCGAAGAGTTCTCGAATCACTTCCACACGGATCTTCACGTCGTCAAAGCCGAGGAGAGATTCTTGCGGGCGCTCGCCGGTGTCACCGATCCCCAGGAAAAACGGCGGCGGATCGGGCACGCGTTCATCGACTGTTTCAGCGATGAGGCGGCGAAGGTCCACGGCGCGCGATTTCTGGCGCAAGGAACGTTGTATCCCGACGTGATCGAAAGCGGCGCGGCTCTCGATGGCCCGGCGGCCACGATCAAGTTGCACCATAACGTCGGCGGGCTGCCGGCCGACTTGAGCTTCGAGCTGATCGAGCCGCTGCGCGACTTGTTCAAAGACGAAGTCCGCGCCTTGGGGCTGCAACTGGGCCTGCCCGAGGAAATCGTCTGGCGTCATCCCTTCCCCGGTCCGGGACTGGCGGTTCGTTGCCTGGGCGAAGTCAGGAAAGAGCGGCTCGACACCCTTCGCGAAGCCGACGCGATTGTCGTGGCCGAAATCAAGGCGGCCGGGTTGTACCGCGAGACTTCGCAGGTTTTTGCCGTCCTGTTGCCGATCCAGAGCGTCGGAGTGATGGGCGATGCCCGCACGTATCAAGACACGGTGGCGGTGCGGGCCGTGACGACCGAAGATTTCATGACGGCCGACTGGAGCCATTTGCCCTACGAGGTATTGGCCAAGATTTCGACCCGCATCATCAACGAAGTTCCCGGCGTGAACCGGGTCGTCTACGACATCAGCTCGAAACCTCCGGCCACGATCGAGTGGGAATGAGCCGGTGGTTTTCTGGGGCATGCCGGCACCCATTTAGAAGCGCACGTCCTTTTCCTCCATTGTAAAACAAAGTTGCCACGCAAATCCGAAAGCTAAACTAGCCCATGGGCAAACAATACATCTATCAAATCTCCGAGCTCACCAAGAAGCACGGTCAAAAGGAAGTTCTCAAAAATATCTGGCTGTCCTTCTATCCGGGCGCCAAAATTGGTGTCCTTGGCCGCAACGGTTCAGGCAAGAGCACGCTGCTGCGGATCATGGCGGGCATGGACCGCGAATTCGAAGGCGAAGCCAAGCTGAGCACTCCTTTTACGGCCGGCTACTTGTCGCAAGAGCCACAGCTTAATCCCGACAAGGACGTCTGGGGTAACGTCGAGGAAGCCGTCGAGCCCACGCGCCAGATCCTCCGCCGCTTTGACGAAATCAACGCCCGGCTGGGTGAGGATTTGAGCCCCGAGGCCATGGAAAAACTGCTCGACGAGCAAGCCAAGGTGCAAGACTTGATCGAAGCTCACAACGCCTGGGAGCTCGACAGGCAAATCGAAATCGCAATGGACTCGATGAATTTGCCTCCGGGCGACGCGGACGTCTCGAAGCT
>JAYVCO010000384.1:0-5210 GCA_043749935.1 Planctomycetia bacterium | reverse complement strand
CCCACGGAATGCGCCAGTCGCCGTAAAACGTTTTGAGCTTACCGGCCGCCGTCACCAAGGCCTGAAACTTGGCCGACGGATTTTGGACGAATTCGGCTTTCAACGTCTCGACCGGATAGCCCCGGCCGTACATTTCTTCATACCACATCGCGCACAGCGTGGTCTGAGTCGACTCGATCGTTGATTTATAGTTCCAGTCGAGTAGATGATCCAAGAACGGCTTGACCTTTGCCGCCAAAGCCGAATCGCTGCTTTCGAGCGACTTGAACTCGGTCGCAAAGGCCGGCAAATTCACCAATGGCCAATAGAGGGTCGTGTCGAACGCGGCCGTCTTCCACTGGTCGTAGGTAATGTCGTGCATATTGCGCAGCAGCATTCGCGAGACCTTGGCGCGCCGCTTGTCGTCGAAACGGTCCTCGGCCATGTAGGCCGGAAAATCGCCGATCGCCGGGTTGCCTTCATCAGTCGTGTAGAACGGCGTCGAGTTGCAGTTCTGCACAAACCCGGACGAAGGATTCAAGACCTGCGGCAGCTCGTCGAAGGCGTGGATCCCCTGCCATTCGGTTTTTGGATTCGACCCGTCGACCGGCTTGGTCCAATCGAAGCTCGGATCGCGTTTCGGAACGGCTCCGTTATAGACATAGAAAATATTGCCTTCGCGATCGGCGTAGCAGGTGTTGAACATTTGCAGGTTCAACTCGGCCATGGCCGCGCGCCACTCGGCAAAGTTTCGAGCCTTGGTCATTTTCAAGGCCTGCCGCAGCCGGCTGCCTTCAGTCAGCCGCGAAATGCGCACGGCCAGATAGCTTCCGTCGGCCTCCCGGCCAATGATCGGACCGTGATGGGTCTTGCGAAACGTATATTTCTTCTCCTCAGATCCATCGGCAGTTTTGACTCGCAACGTTTCCTGCCACTCCTCGGCCTTCCGATAGCCGTCGCCATAGCGGTAGTTCAATTTATTCTTCGGGTCGTCAAACTTCTCGCGCCACACGTCGCCCACGTCGGGATCGTTGACGGTGTGGGCCCAGCCCAGCACTTCATTGTGACCCATGGTGGGCAGCGGACCGCCGAAAAAGCTGGCGCCTGAAAAATTCAGACCTTCGCCGCTCTTGACGTGCCCTTCGTAAAACTGACCGTAACCGAACCAGGGCTGATGCGGATTGACGAAGAGCATGGCTTTTCGCGACTTGGTGCGGCTAGGACCGATGGCCCAGGCGTTCGAGCCGGTCGCGGCGCGAATCTCTTCCATCACGTCGCGCACCTTGGCCTTGGGCGCGTGCGTTTTACCGAACATAAATTCCAGCAGCACGTGCCGCTCGTAGGCCAACACGTGCCACGGTTCGAAGTGAGTGATCAGCCGCGGTTTGACCTGGGGATGCTTGGCGAGGTAACGATTCAAGCCGGCAACGTAGGCTTCGCAAATCGCTTTGAGCGGGGCTTCGATTTTTGGATAGTTGGCTTCCGCCTGCCGAGGGATTTCAAACGCCCGATTGAGCAGATCCGAGTCAATGCCCTTTTCGCCATTCACTTCCGCGTAGCGGCCGAGGGCGGCGATGTAGGTATCTTCGATTTGCCAGAAATAGTCCTCCGCCTGTGCATAGGCATAGCCAAACGACACGCTGGCGTCCGTGGGACCTTCGATATGCGGCACGCCCCATTCGTCGCGATGGATCTTCACCTCCGCGGCCAATCGTTCGTCCAAAACATCGGCCTGCGAAACGGCCGGCACGCAATACGCCAGTCCACCAAAGAACAAGATTGACAAAGCGGCTCGTTTCCAGCCTACGCGCGACATGGCTCGCACTCCTTGAGCGAATTCGTTGGGAAAAGCTAGAGATGACGCCTTAGCTTGCCACGCGCCTGGCGGGAAAGCAAGAAGTTTTCAGGCATTTTCTCCGGGCTCGAAGGAGATCGGCCCGTCGACGAAAGGTTGCAGCCCGTGGAATGGCGGAGACCGCGGAATCTGCTCGCTTGGTGCTAGTCGAGCGTCAAGCAGGCTTCGGGCTCGGCGATGACCCGCTCTTGGAAGAAGGCAAGCAAGCTGCTCGGGCTAATCACGCCGATTGGGCGATTGTTTCGCAGAACCACGACCTGGTGGATCGAAACCCGGCAAAGAAACTGAAACACCTGGTGTCCAGGAGTGTCTTCGTCGTAGCAGACTACGTTGGTCCGCATCACCTCATTCACCGGCGTCGACCACGATCGGCGAGAAGCTTCGATCGTCATCAGATCTCGCTGCGAAACCAGGCCCACGAGCAGCCCTTGCGAGTCGACGACCGGCGCCGATCCGGCATCGTGGCGCAGCAGAACCTCGACGGCCTGTTCGACCGTTTCGTCGCATGCGACGGAAGGTGTCGGAACCCTCAAATCGCCGGCCGTTACCTCTGACAACAATCGAGCTGGGCTCCCCGCAGCCAAGGCCTCCGAATTTGCCTCGCCGCAAGTAAACCGCACGACCCGATTGCGCCCCGATTGCTTGGCGATCCGCAAGGCGTGATCGGCTCGTCGGATGAGCTCGTCGATATCGTGTACGTCGTCCAAGCGTTCCGCGACGCCGAAACTGCTCGTGACCGAATGGAGCTGTCCGTCGGTATCGAAGCAAGTTTTGGCCAGCACAGAGCGAAGACGTTCGGCCAACGTGGCGGCTCCCGACTCGGTCGTTTCCGGAACCATGATGCAAAACTCTTCGCCACCGTAGCGGCAGACCACATCATTGGGCCGGCATTGGTTCAATAAGGTCTCGGCCAGGTGTTTGAGGATGGCATCGCCAGCCGCATGTCCGTGTGTATCGTTGACTTTCTTGAAAAAGTCGACATCGAGCATGACGCAAGCCAGCGGCCGATCGTGTCGAGTCGATCGGCGCCACTCAAGCTCGAACTGCTCGCGGAAGCTACGACGATTGAGCAAGCCAGTCAGAGGGTCGGACTCGGCCAGCCGATGCAGCCGTTGCGTTTGTGCGGTGAGCTGAGCGTGTGCTTCATCGCTGGCGGCTAGAAGTTGCTCTAGTTTGATCTGCGCGTGTTTGCGTTCCGTGATGTCAACACAAGTCCCGATATAGCCGACAAACTGGCCATCGGAAGAATACTTGGCCACGCCCGTGGCAAGTAGCCAGTGATAGCGGCCATCGTGACGTCGCAACCGGTATTCGATTTCGAATCGCTCGCGCTTCGCAAAGGCCTGACGGAAGACAAAAACCACTTGTTCCCGATCTTCCGGAAACAGGCCGTCTGTCCACCCCGACCCCACCTCCTGCTCAAGAGCTCGTCCGGTGAAGTCCAGCCAGCCACGATTGAAATAGACGCAATTCTGGCGGGCGTCGGCCACCCAGATCAGCACGGGAGCCGAATCGGTCAATTCACGGAAGCTGGTTTCCTCGCCGAATGACCCGTCGTTGAATCCTTTGCAATCGACACTCTTCTCGAATTGTGGTGTCAAAAGGGAGCTCTCAAGCGATCCGCGGACAGGCCCGTCTAACCGGCTAAATACGTGCGAATCCTCCGAGCCTGGCTGCGCCAAATCCTCTCCCTGGGAGCAGAGTTGTTCTGGAAGTTCCGCAGATCGCATTGAATCACCAGCTCCTTCAGCAAATATCCACGCGTTGAATAGTAGATCATGCTCCGCGTCGGGCCGACATGAATGGATGAATTCACTCCACCATCTGGAGCGAGGCGATCAGAAGGTAGTCGGTAAGCCGATTGTGACGATTGTGACAGCGCGGCCATTTCTTTAGGGCTAGGCCGTGCTTGACACACTCCGGACGATGCCTGCATGATTGACGATTGTGAGGTGAGAAAACCAGTTGATTTGGAAACGGCCATGAACCCTTTGGTGGGTGGAATCGAAGCGGGCGGAACGAAATTTGTCTGCGCCGTAGGCACAGACCCCGACGATATACGCGCCGAGGTGCGCATTCCGACCACCACGCCCCAAGAAACCATTGGCCTGGCCATTCAATTCTTCGAGTCGCAACGGATCAAGCTTGGTCCGCTCGCTGGCATTGGGATCGCGTCGTTCGGACCAATCGATCCGCAACCGGGATCGCCCAAGTTTGGCTACATCACGTCGACCCCTAAGCCAGGCTGGGCTGACACCGATTTTGCCGGCGCGGTCCAGCGTGCCCTCGGCTTGAACGTGGGCTTCGACACCGACGTCAACGTTGCCGCGCTGGGTGAATGGCGGTTTGGAGCGGGACGCGGGCTCGACAATCTGATTTATCTGACGATCGGCACCGGAATCGGCGGCGGCGGGCTCGTGAACGGGAAACTAATGCACGGCTTGATCCATCCCGAGATGGGACACATCCGCATTCCACACGATCTGGCCATCGATCCCTATCCGGGCCACTGTCCCTTTCACGGCGATTGTCTGGAAGGGCTGGCCTGCGGACCGGCCATCAGTGAGCGATGGAAACACCCCAGCGCGGAACTGCCGGCCGAGCATCCGGCTTGGGCGTTGGAAGCTCACTATCTGGCCTTAGCACTGGTGAACTTCATCTGCACGCTCTCGCCCGAGCGAATCATCTTGGGCGGCGGAGTGATGTCGCACGCCCCGCTCTTCCCGCTCATCCGCCGCGAAGTGCAACGGCTGCTCAACGGATACGTTCAATCGCTCGCGATACTCGAAGATATCGACGACTACATCGTGCCGCCAACACTCGGCAGCCGATCCGGTGTGCTCGGAGCGTTCGCACTGGCCCAGCAATTGGCTAGCTAAATTCGGTTGACCCCGCCGTCGTATTGACTCTCAAGCGAAACCATCGGGACAAACAACGAGCTGCTTCACCGCTTCTTCCCAAAACTATACCCGACGAGGATGGAGGCGCAATGAAGTGCCTATTGGACAACGAATACGCACCAACGACGTTCTCGTGGGGTTTCATCGACGCGACCTTCGAAACGACCGTCCGCACATTTCTGCCCTGGACGGATTCTATTTTCAAGCACTATGGCAAAGAGTATGAAACCGTACCTTGTAGCGGTCGGCTTGGCTACCTTTTGGAGTCGTTGTTTCCTGTAGTGTCTCCGCGGACTCGACAAATGCTGATGGAGACCACATCGCAGTGGACCGCATATTTCGACAATTCGGCGCATGGAGGAGATCCGATTAGTGCGGTCCCCTCCGTGCCAACATGACTGAGACACTGGCCCCCCTGTTTATTACAGTAGAGGGCCAGGAAGGAACCAGTCATGGAAAAGACCACGAACAATCAG
>JAYVCO010000383.1:0-2320 GCA_043749935.1 Planctomycetia bacterium | reverse complement strand
ACTACAACAGTCAGCTCAAGACCATGTGGTGGTTGGGGACGTGGAACTATCCGCTGCACGTCGGCACGATCTGGGGCCTGCCGACAAAAATCATTTGGCTGGTGACCTGCATCATCCTCACGACGCTGCCCGTGACGGGCGTCTGGATGTGGTGGCAGCGTCGCCCGACCGGCCGGCTCGGCCTGCCCCGCCGCGTGGACGCCCGCCGCCCCCGCTGGCTAGTCGCCACCGTCACGGCGACCAGTATTTTTCTACCCGCGCTGGGCCTCTCGGTGGTGGTGGTTTTGGTAGTTGAGTTCCTGATGTCGCGATGGCGCGCATGGGCTTAACTGCCAACGGGATATTGGCCATTTGGCACAATTCGCCATCAAAGGCACGGATCTGAAAATCCTTCCTTTTCCGGGGAATTGCCCTTGCGACGCCCCCTGCCGACTAACTCAGTGCGAAGCGTTCGGAAGAACTCTTTTAATGATTCAAAGTCCGAGATCGCCGTAAAACTCGCGGTATTTAGGACTCGCCTTGCGTGCCTCGCTCTGCGTCGCCTGGGGGTTTTTTCAGGATCGAGAATGCCGGATGGAGTGCAGCAAAACGGCCTTTTGAAAAAACCTCCTCTCAAGCGTGTATGGCCTTGGGCTGTTTGGCTCTGGTCGGATTGCAGCGTTTGACCCACCTCCTCGGTTTCCGTATCGCTGTCGAGTTCGGAAATAATCAGCGACGCGGTCTTCTGGATATATTCCAGCGAGCCTGGCAAGTGCGGCTGAGTATTGGCTGAGCGAGTAGCGAATGAGCGCGAGCCGCATCTACGCCAGCAACTGCTTCACGACGTTCCCACTAACGTCGGTCAGGCGGAAGTCTCTTCCTTGGAAGCGGTAGGTTAGCTTCTTATGGTCCACGCCCATCAGGTGCAGGATCGTGGCTTGGAAGTCGTTGGCGTGGACGCCGTCTTCGACGAGGTTGTAGCCAAAGTCGTCGGTCTTGCCCATCGTAAAGCCGGGCTTGATGCCGCCGCCGGCCATCCAAATGCTGTAGCAGCGCGGATGGTGGTCGCGGCCAAAGTTGTTCTTGCTGATCGCGCCCTGGCTATAGGCCGTGCGGCCGAATTCGCCGCCCCAGATCACGAGCGTCTCGTCGAGCAGGCCGCGCTGCTTGAGATCTTTGACGAGCGCCGCCGAGCCCTGATCGCAAATGCCGCACTGGCGCTTGAGCTCGTTCGGCAGGTTGCCGTGGTGATCCCAATCGCGGTGATAGAGCTGCACGAACCGTACGTCGCGCTCGGCCAGCCGGCGAGCCAGGAGGCAGTTGTTGGCGAACGAGGCCTTGCCCGGCTGGGCCCCGTACATGTCGAGAACCTGCTTGGGCTCTTGCGAAATGTCCATCAACTCCGGCACGCTAGTCTGCATGCGGTAGGCCATTTCGTAAGCGTCGATGCGGGTCGAGATTTCCGGATCGCCCACCGCTTCGAGCTGCAAACGGTTGAGCTGCTGCACGCCGTCGAGCAGTTGCCGCCGCATCGCCGGATCGATTCCCTCGGGGTTCGAGACATACAGCACGGGATCGCCGGTTGAACGGAATTGCACGCCCTGGTACTTGCTCGGCAAAAAGCCGTTGCCCCAATAACGGGCCAGCAGCGGTTGCCCGCCGCCGCCGGAGAGTAGCACGACGTATTCCGGCAGATTCTTGTTCACGCTGCCCAGGCCATAGGCCATCCACGCGCCGATCGTCGGCCGGCCGGGCTGCTGGTTGCCGGTCAGCAGATAGGTGACCGCCGGATCGTGATTGATCGGGTCGGTGTGCATCGAGCGAACGATTGATATGTCGTCGGCAATGCTGCCGATGTGCGGCATCATCTCGGTGATCTCGGCGCCGCACTGGCCGTAGCGCTTGAAATCGTAGGCCGGGCCGACCATCAATAGCTTGGACTGGCCGCTGGTCATGCCCGTGATCCGCTGATCGCCGCGGACCGACTTGGGCAATTCCTCGCCGGTCAGTTCCTTGAGCTTGGGCTTGTTGTCGAACAAGTCGATGTGCGAAGGGGCGCCCGACATGAACAGGTAGATCACGCGTTTGGCTTTGGGGGCGAAGTGCAAGAACGGCAGTGCGCCGTGCGTGCCCAGGTTGGGGGCGTTGGTCGTCTCACCTTGCAGGTTGCCGTTGAGCAGCGAGGCGAGCGCGAAAGCGCCCAGGCCGCGGGCCGATTGGCCCAACAAGGTCCGCCGAGTCATGTCGCGGCTGAGTTGTTGTTCGAGATCCATCGCTTATCCCTTCGTGATCGTTTCGTCGAGATTCAAGAGCACGTTGCCCAGCGCGGTCCAGGCGGCCA
>JAYVCO010000382.1:0-2912 GCA_043749935.1 Planctomycetia bacterium | reverse complement strand
CCATGTGGATCATCGCGATGATCTACACGATCACGTATTGCTATCTCCACGGATATAACCGCTCGGTCGAAAGCCTGACGTTCGTATTGTGGTTCCCCGACTGGGTCTTCTGGGGCATCGTCGTCCCCTGGTTGGTTTGCATCCTGTTGTCCACCGTGTTTGCCTTCCGCGTCATGGGAGACGAATCGCTCGGCGAAGAAATGGACGAGTCAGCCACCGAAACCGCATCGGAGACGCACCATGCCTGATGCGATTCCAGCGGCTGACGCGGTTCCAAGCGGCGGATATGGCACGCTGTTGATGCTGCTGATCGTGATCGCCGTTTCGGTCTGGCTGGGCACACAGGCCCAAAAGGCCGTCGAACGCGGCGGCTTCATGAAAGGCTATTTTCTCGGCAATCGCGGCCTAGGGGCGTGGGCGCTGGCCTTGACCGCGACGGTGCAAAGCGGCGGCACGTTCATGGGTTTTCCGTCGCTGGTTTATACCCACGGTTGGGTGGTGGCGCTCTGGATTGCCAGCTACATGGTCGTGCCGATCACGGGCTTTGCCGTGCTTGGCAAACGCTTCGCACAGCTCTCGCGGCGCACCGGCGCGATCACCGTGCCCGATCTGTTCGACGCTCGCTTTGGCGATCAAAGAGTGGGCCTGCTGGCTTCGCTGTTGATCATCTTCTTCATGACGTTCCTGATGGTCGCGCAGTTCAAAGCGGGCGCGATCGTTATGAAGCTGGCCTGGCCGGGCAACGGCGCGCTGGCTCTGGCCGAAGACACCAGCGCCAACGGCATCGACCAGGCCTATTACGTCGGTTTGGCGATTTTTTCGCTCACGGTCGTCGGCTACACATTGATCGGCGGGTTCTTAGCCTCGGTTTGGACTGATTTGTTTCAAAGTGTGTTGATGGTCATTGGCGTGGTCATGTTGTTTATTCTGGTCGTGCCAGTGGCCAGCATGCACGGCATGGACCGCCCCACGCTCGATGCCGTGGCTGCGACCGGTCCGGGATATGCCTTTGGCCCTGGCTTTCCCAAAGGGGACAAACTGTTTTTGCCGCTGGGAACCGCGATTTCGTTTTTCTTCGTGTGGGCCATCGGCGGCATCGGCTCGCCCGCCAGCATGGTGCGGGTCATGGCATGCAAGGACAATCGGACCATGCGCCGCTCGATCGTCCTGCTCAGCTTTTACAATTTGCTGATTTATCTGCCCTTGGTTGTGATCTGCATCTGCGGGCGTGCGCTAATGCCCAACGTGCCGCACGAGGACGAAATCATTCCGCGACTGGCGATTTGGTCGGCGCGCGAATGGGCCGGCGGATCATTCATCAGTGGACTGATTCTCGCGGCTCCGTTTGGCGCAGTGATGGCCACGGTCAGCACCTATTTGGTCGTGATCGCATCGGGCCTGGTACGCGACATTTACCAGCGGTTTTTGCGTCCGCTAGCTGGCGATAACGAAATCCGCCGGGTGTCGCACGTCGTAATGATCCTGTTCGGCGTGATTGGCGTGGTCGCCAATATTCGGCCGGTCGGTTTTTTGCAGACCCTAATTATCTTCAGTACCACGAGTACGGCATCGGGGTTTGTCGCGCCGGCTCTGATGCTCTCGTTCTGGCGACGTGCGACGGCGGTTGGCACGATTGCGGCCATGGTGGTTGGCGCCGGCACGAATGTTGGCTACTCAATTGCCCGATTGTATTTGGATGGCACAACCTATGACCGCTGGTCGTTGGGCTTGGAGCCGATTGTCTGGGGGCTCGCGGCGTCGGCGATCACCGGCGTCGTGGTTAGCCTGCTAACTTCGCCACCGCCGGAGGAACTGGTTTCCTCGCTTTTCGACGCCCAGCCGGCAACCAACCCTCGAGCGGCCACGTCGACTGCGTGAATCCCATCTCCGAGGAAAACACCCACCCTCTTGATCCTCTGGACGACTTTCGATGACCACACATCTTCCAGGCGACGTTCCCGAATCATCGCCTGCCGCTAGGATCGAGCCGGAGGACATGACTCCCGGTGCCCGCTATATGGCACTTACGGCCGCCTTCCTGGGCTGGATGTTCGATGGGTTCGACATGGGACTGTTTCCACTGGTCGGTCGCCAGGCCTTGCGCGAACTGATGGGGCCATCGGCCAACATTGGCGACTGGTTTGCCGGCATGATGGCCGTGTTTCTGGTGGGCGCGGCTTTAGGAGGGCTGCTGTTCGGGTGGCTTGGCGATCGGGTCGGTCGGGTCCGCGCGATGGTTTGGAGTGTCCTGACATACGCAATTTTTTCTGGCTTGTGCGGGTTTGCCGAATCGCCATTGCAACTGGCTGCGTTGCGATTCATTGCCTCATTGGGCATGGGTGGTGAGTGGGCCTTGGGCGTGGCGCTGGTAATGGAAATCTGGCCTTCGCGTTCCCGACCCATGCTGGCAGGCCTGATTGGCGCGGCTTCGAACGTTGGATTCCTGCTGATTGCTCTGATTGGGTTGGTGATGGCCCAGTTCATCGAAGCCACGACCGAGGGCCTTCGCTCATTGGGGATGTCTGAAGAATGGGTGACAAAGCTGATTGGCGCCGATCAATCTGGCTGGAGGTTGTTGATGTTCGTCGGTGCCGCTCCCGCGGTGCTGACGTTTTTGGTGCGGATCTTCGTGCCCGAATCGCCACGCTGGCAGCACGCCGCGCGCACGGCTCCGCCGGTGCGAATTGCGCAAATCTTTCAGCCCGGGATATTGCACAAAACGATCTTGGGTACCTGCCTGGGCGCCGTCGCGCTACTGGGAACGTGGGGCTCGATTCAATGGGCTCCGGCTTGGGCCAACAAGATGGCCGCCGGTTCATCCGAGGCTCGCACGGCCGCTTCCTACACCCAAATCTGTTCTGCCATCGGCGCCATCTTTGGAACACTGCTGGCAGCGTACTTCGCCGAATGGC
>JAYVCO010000381.1:0-5916 GCA_043749935.1 Planctomycetia bacterium | reverse complement strand
CTATCAGCTTTGGTTGCAGCCCGATCGCAGTTCGGAGAGCCTGCTGGTCGTCTACTGCCTGCAACTTCCGCAGGACTTTCCCGTGGAGATGCAGATTGCGGAAGAGGCGACAGTCACCGGCTTTTTTTACAAGCGTTGGGCCTATCAATCGCAAGGAGGCATCACGACAGCTCCCTTGTTGCTAGCCCGCACCGTAGGCTGGCATGCGCCACCTGTTGAGGACGCGCCGCTGGCAACTGAGATATCTGTCGAGGGTTTCATCTTGGCAATCGCGGCGGCAGTGGGACTGGCGACGATGACGCTCGGCTTCTTGGTATGGCGTGGCAGAAACCGACCGAATCGACCTTCATTGAAGGGGCGCGGCTCAGTCAGCGATGAGAACATCACCGCGGCATTGGCGTCGCTGGAGCATGCCGACGTCGACCCGCCGCCCGGTCCTCTGCCAGCTGGCCCGACATCCGGTCGTTAGTCTGTGTCATTTCGTCTTTGCAACTCGACCCTGGAAAACCAGTTTTGCGACGCCTCGCGACGACTTTCGCTGTTTTTTTGTGCTGCTGTCTGATTGCTGCGGCTCGCGCTCAGGAAGCCGTTCATGCGCAAATCCCGGCAAGGGATGCTTCGACACTCGGTCCGCGCGAGTTTCTAAAGGTGTTCGATATCGACGAGAGGTATCTCGCTGACTTCGTCGACGATCGTCCGTTAGATGGGGCCGAGCGAGAGAAGCTGCTGCTGATTCTTTATCGATTGCGGCAGTTCCCGGCAGCCTCTCTGGAAAAGTTTTCGAACCTGCCGGATGCACTGCAATCGTTGAAAGAACACCCAAGTGACTTTCGCGGTGAATTGTTCGACGTCCGTGGCATCGTGACGCGCGTCACGCGTGAAGACCTTGCGCCCGAGCTTCGCGAGCGGTTGCAAATCGCGGCGTGCTATCGCTGTCAGGTGGTTACCGACTCTGGAATGGCGACCGTCATCTATACCTTGACGGTGCCCCAAGCCTGGAAGCTGGACCAATCACTCGACGAGCTCTGTAGCGCTTCGGCGTTGTTCATCAAGCGAGAGAAAAAAGACCATGACGCGCACGCCGAATTGAACCAGGCAACGGACTTTGTTTTCGTGGCGCCGCGAGTGGCCTGGTATCCGCGCAATTTCTTGGGCGAATTGGGCATGGATTATGGACTGCTAGATGGAGTCCGTGATCGTACGCGGCTCGACGAGCGAGAATGTTTCTACCAAATGCTCGCCGCCGTGAGTCGCGCCGCTGAGCAAGCAATCGAACGCGAAGGTCAACAAGAATTGGCCCGCTTGAAAAGCGAGTGGGACGCATCTGAAAGGAATGGGGCTCTCGACGCCAAAGAGCGCCAGGCCGCGCGGCGCGCCTTGGCCAGCGCCAAACGAAATGCCTCGGACATCGTGCCGCTGTTCAATCAGGCGCAGGCGCAGCGAGGAAAGCTTTTTGTCGTGCGAGGCGAGGCCTTGCGAGCGATCGAAGTGCGCATCGACGACCCGGACATCGTCAGCCGCTTTGGCCTTCGTCATTATTACGAGCTCGATGTTTTCACGCCGGACTCGCAAAACAACCCGTTGGTCTGTTGCGTCGCGGAACTTCCCAGCGGAATGCCCGAGGGGGACGATATTCGCGAAAATGTTTGCATTACCGGCTTTTTTCTCAAATCTTGGGCGTTTGACGCGACGTCACTCAGGAACTCGCCGTCGGCCCAAAAAAAACCGGTGCGGCAGCAGCTAGCGCCGCTACTGGTTGCCAAGAGCGTTGAGTGGTTTCCAAAGTCAGACACGCGCACACAAAGCGTGAGCGTGGCCGTCGGGCTGATCGTGATCTTGGTGCTCGGGACGGCCTTGGTGTTTTATTTGCGGCGTGCCGATCGCCGTGCGCTGGCCGCGGCACGAAACATCCGGTTGACATTGCCCGATAGCATTTCGCTCGACGAATGAAATGCCGCCCCGCGCCGTGTATCAGTGATTCGGAATTCGGCGCGCACGCGGCGCAATAGTGAGCGGAATGCTGCCCGCCTTTTCGTGTGCCGATTCCGCGCGCCTACTTGACTTAAACGGCTCGAACCGCATACTCACTTAACAGTCACAGCGGCTTGATCGTCACGTAACGAATGTCAACGCGGAGTCGAACATGGGTCGTCCGAAAATCAGCATCATTGGCGCCGGCAATGTGGGCGCGACGACGGCGCATTGGTGTGCGGCGGCAGAACTCGGCGACATCGTGCTCTTGGATATTCCGCAAGTGGGTGACATGCCCAAGGGCAAGGCGCTCGATCTGATGCAGGCTTCGCCGATCATGGGCTTCGACGCGCGAATTATCGGCACGAACGATTATGCGGATACGGCCGGCAGCCAGGTGGTCGTGATCACCGCGGGCATTGCGCGCAAGCCCGGGATGAGCCGCGACGATCTGCTGAGCACGAACGCGAAAATCGTCGGTTCCGTGGCCGAGCAAATCAAAGCGACCAGCCCCGACGCGATTTTGATCGTGGTTAGCAACCCCCTGGATGCCATGGTGCAGCGCGTGCTCGCAGTCAGCGGTTTTCCATGCCAGCGCGTGCTGGGTCAGGCTGGCGTGCTCGATACGGCCCGCTATCGCACTTTTTTGGCGATGGAGCTGGGCGTGAGCGTCGAAGATATTTCGGCGCTTCTGCTGGGCGGCCACGGCGATACGATGGTTCCGATGCCCAGTTGCACTTCCGTCGGCGGTATTCCCGTTTCGCAATTGCTGGACTCCAAGCGACTCGAGGCGATTGTCGCGCGGACGCGCGCCGGCGGAGCGGAGATCGTCGGCTTGCTGAAAACCGGCAGCGCCTATTACGCTCCGGCCGCGGCCACGACTCAAATGGTCGAGGCGATCATTCGCGACAAGAAACGGTTGATCCCTTGTGCTGCCTATTGCGACAAGGAATATGGCGTCGGCGGCTATTACGTCGGAGTGCCGGTTATATTGGGCGCGGGCGGAGTGGAGCGCATCATCGAGTTGGAGTTGACCGCCGGTGAGAGGGCGGATTTCCAAAAGAGTATTGCGGCGGTAAAGGAATTAGTGTCGGCCATGAATGCGCTACCGTTGTGAAATACCGTGCTAGCGAGAAATTGCTAGCAGCCGGACGCCCCCGGCGACTCCCCATCCCTTGGCGTTGACAGTTGCAAAACGTCGGGGTAGAGTCCCCGGCTTGCAACGGGAAGTTGCCAATTGGGAGCACATGGATGGCGCCGGCGATCGTGTGCAGGGAGCGGATGAGTGGGTTCAGGCGGAACGTTCAGGATCTGTTCTTAACGAGTCTCGCCATGCTGCTACTAAACGTTCTCATGACTCTTCTAGCCACGACTTGGACCGCGGCCGCTCCTGTGGCGGCCCAACAACCCACGCTCAATGATGGGTCGCGGCCTTCCGGCAATTTCCGGCCGGCGGCTCCCTCGCGGGGATGGAACAGCATCGTGCTGCATCACTCGGCTACGGATCAAGGCGACGTGGCCTCGATTGACGCGGTCCATCGCACGCAGAAAGACCGCTCTGGCAACCCGTGGTTGGGAATTGGCTATCATTTCGTGATTGGCAACGGGCGGAAAATGGCGGATGGCGAAATTCAGCCGACTTTTCGTTGGTCGCGGCAATTGGCCGGCGCGCATGCCGGAACGCAGCCCTACAATGAACGCGGTATTGGTATTTGTCTCATCGGCAACTTCGACGAGGCTGCACCGACAGCCAGGCAACTTGTCGCGCTGCGCAACCTGATGAAGACCTTGGCCGAGCGCTATGCGATTCCGCGAGAACAGGTTTTGCGCCATCGAGATGTTCATGCCACGGCCTGTCC
The DNA here is from genome assembly GCA_043749935.1 of Planctomycetia bacterium. GTDB lineage: Bacteria > Planctomycetota > Planctomycetia > Pirellulales > PALSA-1355 > PALSA-1355. The sequence continues at coordinate 2,086 of JAYVCO010000381.1, read as the reverse complement.
AGGCCGGCTGTTTCCTTGGGAGCAAGTCATGGCGGACTTGCGAGGGCCCCAAAAGGGCTCTTAGTTCGACGCTCTTTCTCCAGCGTTGTGTTTCTTTGCTATCCACAATCACCCGCCATGAAGATTGAAATGAATCGAATTCAACACTTGATCGATGATGAATTGAGCTCATCTCTCACGGCGCCGATGGCCGGCGTAGAAGTCGCGGTAGAACCCAAGAGCGAAGCCGATAACACACATTGTATTTTCACGCCGCTCCACTACGAGCGCAACTACGCTTATCCCCTGATTGTCTGGCTGCACGGCCCGGAGGACGACGAGCACCAGATCACTCGGGTCATGCCGTTGGTGAGCATGCGCAATTACGTGGGGGTCGGCCCCCGCGGCACGGTTCCAGTTGGCGAGGCCTCTGGCGCGTATGGATGGTCGCAGAGCAAAACACAAATCACATTGGCCGAACAGCGCGTCATGGCGGCGATTGCCGCGGCGCGTTGTTGGCTGAACATCGAACCCTCGCGTATTTACCTGGCTGGTTTCGACTGCGGCGGGACGATGGCCCTGCGGTTGGCTTTGAATCAGCCCGACGCGTACGCTGGCGTCTTGTCGATCGGCGGCGCGTTCCCCACCACGTTGCGCCCGCTGGGGCAATTGCACGCAGTGCGGCGTCTAAAGATATTTTTAGCGACGGGCCGAGACAGCCAGATGTATCCCGAAGCGGAGGTCTGCCGAAATTTGCGACTCTTTCATTCGGCCGGCATGTCCGTCTGTCTGCGGCAATACCCTTGCGGCGACGATTTGACCACCAACATGCTCTCGGACATGGATCGCTGGATCATGGAGCAACTCAACGCTTCCCAGTCGGTGCCGCACGACCAGCCTTCGCCTCGCTCGCAAGGCAAGTAGCTAGGCCGGCTGCCCAAGACGCAAACCGCGAATTACGGAAGTCTGCCGGCGTTCCAGCAATCGGGCGTCGAGGTGATTGTTGGCGCGTCCTCTTTAGTCCATGTCGCTGGTCGTTGCGGCTCTCCCCGTGGCCGCTAGCACCGCCGAATGCACATTGACCCTCTTGGCGGATTCTAGTACAAGGTCGCCACTTTTCCCGGCCTGCGCCCATGCAGGCCACAGCGTGGCTGTTCTGGTCACGGGAAAATGAGTGTCTTCCGTTCGAGACGCCCACGACGCCGTAGATCGGTAGCGCGCGAGAACGCAAACTTATTGGATGACTTCGAGGCCTGCATGAATAAACCCAAGATCTTCACCGGCGCCGCATCGCACGATCTAAGATCCGACCTGGAGCAAGCTTTCGCGGCATGCACGAGTGCGTTGTCGCGATTGGAGCAAACACACGAAAGCCTGCACTCGGAGCTTGGCCGGCTAACGGAAGAGCTTGAACAAAAAAACCGCGAATTGGCCCGCAAGAACCGGCTCGCCGATGTGGGCCAGCTGGCTGCGCAATTGGCTCACGAAGCGCATGAAAAAGTGGCAAGCTTGGCGCCGTGCCTGGCTCTGCTGCGGCCGCGGCTGACCGGCGATCCAGACGGCGTTGAAGTTTTGCAGCAGGTGGAATCGCGCATCGGGATGATCGCGACAAATGTCAAAGGCTTGCTGGACTTCGCCTGCGACGAAGAACCCAAGCTGCAATGGATCAATGTGCGTCAACTCGTCGAGGATGTCTGCGGTTCGCTCGCTCCGCAGTTGGCGTCGCGTAACATTGAAACCACGACCGATGTTTCCGGACAGCTTGGGGTGTATGCCGACGGTACCATGCTCCGCCGCGCCATGGTGAACCTTGCGATGAATGCTCTCGACGCGATGCCCCAGGGTGGACGGCTCGAAATCACCTCGTGCATGGGACGCAATGGCCTGGAACTCGAAGTGGCCGACAGTGGACCGGGCTTGAGCGAGGAGGTGCGGCAGCGGCTGTTCGAGCCGTTTTTCACCACCAAGAGCGGCGGCACGGGGCTGGGCCTGGCGATCGTCTATCGGATCGCCGAGGTTCATGGCGGAGACGTGGTGGTAAGCAACTGTCCCGAAGGAGGCGCGGCTTTTACGTTGCGTTTTCCGACTCAACGGACGTTGAAAAAGG
>JAYVCO010000380.1:0-7167 GCA_043749935.1 Planctomycetia bacterium | reverse complement strand
CACGGTCCACCTCCGTTGCCATAGGATCGAGAGTTACCTTACTGTACTGCCGGTGAATCGGGCGTCAACAAAATTGAGGTAATCGACCGTGCTGCCGGTTCGATGGCTGACGGAACGCCAGCCCCAGCAATACTCCATGCTGGACACGAGACCAAAGCCGCTGTACAAACGAGCTCAGCAGAGACTCGGGCGGAGGACTCTGTTTAGGCGAGCGGCTCGCGCGGACGACTTGTCTCCGACGTTGGCCGCTCCAGGCATCCTTGCGTCGTCTCCAGGAGTTCACGACCATGGCCATTGCAACAATTTGCCACCCCCTCGAACCGCTCACTGCCGAGGAAGTTCAGCAAGCCGTAGAATTGCTACGCGAATGCGGCAAGGTCACGCCGACCACTCGCTTTGTCTCGATCAGCTTGAAAGAGCCGCGCAAAGATCGAGTGCATGCGTTTACCGACGAGCAACAAGTTCCCCGCGAAGCGTTTGCCGTGTTGTTCGACAACGCGACCAACACTTGTTCCGAAGCCGTGGTTTCGCTGGCGACTTCGGAATTGCTGTCGCATCGAAGCATTCCCGGCGTGCAGCCGACGATGACGGTCGACGAGCAGATCGAATGCGAACAAGCCGTGCTTGCCAGCGCGGAGTTCAAGGCGGCGCTGAAAAAACAATACGGCATTGACGATACGCGGCTGGTGATGGTCGATATTTGGAGTGCCGGCAATTATGGCTCCGAAGAAGATCGCACGATGCGCTTGGCGCGTCCATTGTGTTTTCTCAGGCGGGATCCGACCGACAATGGTTACGTGCGGCCGATCGAAGGCATCCGCCCCGTCGTCGATCTGAACACGATGCGGGTCATTCGCGTGGAGGAATTCAGTCATTGGCCGTTGCCGCCCGGCGAGTGCAATTACGCGGCCGATCGTATGACCAACGTTCGCAAAGACATCAAGCCACTGGAAATCGTCCAGCCCGACGGGCCGAGCTTCGATGTCGAGGGTTATCGCGTGCGCTGGCAGAACTGGAGTTTTGTCATCGGCTTCAATGCCCGCGAAGGGTTGACGCTGCACGATTTGCGCTACCGCGATGGCGGACGAGACCGCCCGATCTTGTACCGTGCCTCGCTGACGGAAATGGTGGTTCCCTACGGCGACCCAGGGCCGACGCAACGGCGCAAAAACGCCTTTGACGTTGGCGAGTATGGCATGGGAATGTGTGCTAATTCCTTGGAGCTTGGCTGCGACTGCCTGGGGCTGATCAAGTATTTCGACGCCCACATGGTGAATAGTCGAGGCGAGCCGCTGACGATCAAGAATGCCATTTGTATGCACGAGGAGGATTTTGGCATTCTGTGGAAGCACACCGACCGTCGGCTGAATACGCCGGAAGTGCGCCGTTCGCGGCGGCTCGTTGTTTCGTCGGTTTCGACGGTCGAGAACTACGAATACGGTTTCTTTTGGTATCTCTACCAGGATGGCAGCATTCAGTTCGAGATCAAACTGACGGGAATTCTTTCGATGGGCGCCCTGATGCCGGGTGAACGCGCCAAATATGGCAGCCTCGTGGCTCCGCAACTGTACGCGCCCAACCATCAGCACTTTTTCAACGTCCGGCTCGATTTCGATCTCGACGGTGTTTCCAACTCCGTGCAACAAATCGACGTTGTGGCCGACGAGCCGAGCGACGCGAATCCTTATGAGAATGCTTTCCAGGCTCGCGCGACGACGCTCAAGACTGAGCAGCAGGCCCGAGCGCATTTGAACTTGGAAACGGCCAGAACGTGGAAAATCGTCAGCACGGACGCGCGCAATCATGTCGGTGAGCCGGTTGGATACAAGTTTCTGCCAGGCGACAATTCATTTCCGATGGCCTCGCCGAACGCCTGGTGGCGTAAGCGGGCCGGCTTTGTTAATTCGCACGTCTGGGTCACTCCGTATCGCGAGGACGAAAAATATGGCGCGGGTGACTACCCCAACCAAAGCTCGGGCGGCGATGGGCTGATCAAATGGACCGCCCAAGACCGTCTCATCGAAGCCACGGACGTAGTCTTCTGGTACACCTTCGGCCATACGCACTTGCCGCGCCCCGAGGATTACCCAGTGATGCCGACCGCCTACATTGGCTTTATGCTCAAGCCGAATGGATTTTTCGCAATGAACCCGGCGAACGATGTGCCGCCGTCGGCGAAGAAGCTAGCGGTAAAGGGCTCGTGCTGTCATTGAACCGACGGAACGGGTGATCAGACTTCAGGCTGATTTCAATTGACATTTCGCCGGCCGGCGCGTCAAACTGTGCGCGCCCCGGCCACTCGTGGAGCCGAAGGCGACTCACCTGCGAAACGTGAACTGCTTACTAGCGGAGATCCTTCATGGCTATTCAAGAAGCTCCAGCCGCACAGGTCAACAGCGTCGCGTCGCGCCCGCTCCAAGCTCGCTTGTACCGAGTGTTCGGCTATTTCGGGTTGGGGTCGGTCATGGCCGCGCTGGTCCATGGTTTTCGCTATAGTCCCGAGGCGGACCCTGGGAACTATCTTTTCAATGCGGCGCTCTACGTGGCCTTCATCGCTCCGCACCTGGTACTAACCAGGTCTTGGTGGAAGAAAGCCGTCTGGGGTCATCCGGCGGGGAGCCCGCGCGAACGACAGTTCTATATCGTCCTGACGATCATCACATGGCTGGGCGTGTTATGGCTCCAGCGGCCGGTTCCAGGACCCTCGATCGAAATGCCCGAGGCAATCCGTTTTGCCGCTCTCGTTGGATTCTTATGGTCGCTCCTGCTGTTTTTTCAAGGCGCGACCCCCGCCGCATTGGACGGACTGATTGGAATGCCGGGGACCGAAATGCAGTTTTCCCACGGCGGCGAAACCCCTTTGTTCACCGACGGGCCGTATGCTGAAGTGCGCCATCCGATGTATCGAGCCGTGATCTTGATGGGCATTTGCGCACTGGCCATGCACGCAAATGCGGCCCAGCTATTCTGGACGGCGATGCTAGGCGTGACGTTCATAGGGTTCATACCCATCGAGGAGGCTCAGTTGATTCGCGCCCGCGGCGATGACTATCGCCGTTATTGCCAACAAACCCCCTATCGCCTTTTTCGGGGCATCTGGTAAACCGGCCGCCAATCAGGCAGTCGCTGGCAAAGAACGAAGTCGCTGACCGACTGCTGGCCGCGCTCCACATTTGATCGTATGATCTTCAGAGCCAGGATCGTACTTTCTTCAATGCGAAGTCCAGCAAACGAGACCTTTGATGCGGATGAAACTTTTCTTGCCATTGCTGTCTGTGGCATTCGTGGCGTGTGCAGCCACTGCCGGCCAGGCGGGAACCCCGGTGACCTTTGATCGTCACGAGGGCAGTTTATCGATCTTGGCTGGCGGCAAGCCGCTGGCGACGTACGTCTGGCAGGATCGCGACATCCTCCGACCCTATTTCGCCCGACTTTACGGCCCCAATGGCATTCAACTGACTCGCAACCTGCCGGCCGTCGAAGGTCAGGATCCGACGGATCATGCCACGATGCACCCGGGCCTGTGGCTCGCCTTTGGCGATATCTCCGGCGTGGACTTTTGGCGCAACAAGGCCGCGGTCACTCACGTTGAGTTTGTCGAGCCGCCTATGTCAAAGGATGGGTCAGGCAGTTTTGCTGTGAGAAGCCGGTATGCCTCGGGTGAGAAAGTGATTTGCGAAGAAGTCTGCCGCATTCGAGTGGATTCTTTGCCAATCGGACATCTGATCACTTGGGAGTCGCGGTTCAGCGGCCCAGACGACTTCTATTTTGGCGATCAGGAAGAAATGGGACTTGGCATTCGCGTCGCGTCGCCAATCGCCGTCAAGAAAGGGGGCGAGCTTGCCAATTCCGACCGGCTCAAAGGCGAAAAACAGGTCTGGGGCCAGCAAGCCGACTGGTGTCTCTACGGCGGGTCGATCGACGGCCAGAACGTGGGATTATTGTTGATGCCCGATCCCGGGAATTTCCGCCGCAGTTGGTTCCACGCGCGCGATTACGGCCTGTTGGTGGCCAACCCTTTTGGACTTAATGCTTTTACTAAGGGTCCAAAAAGCAAGATCGTCGTGAAAAAGGGTGAGACCTTGCGTTTGCGTTTCGGCCTGCTTGTCTATAGCGGAGCCATTGATCCGGCCGCGGCCTATCAACAATGGCTGTCGACGCTGAGTCAGAAAAACTGAGTGAACAATATTTATCCGATTGAGTTTCAAACCATAGTCATGAACAAAGTCTTGATAATCGTCGGCGACGCCTCGGAAACGGTGGACACGCTCTATCCGTTTTATCGTTTGCAAGAAGATGGATTCGTGCCCGTGGTCGCGGCACCCGAGAAGCGCCGCTATCAAATGGTGTTGCACGAAGTCAAGCCGGGCTGGACGATTACCAAAGAATGGGAAGGCTACACGATCGAAGCCGATGTAACTTTTGCCGACCTCGATCAGCACGACTATCTGGGGATTTTTTTCAGCGGCGGTCGCGCGCCCGAGTATATTCGCGAGAACGAGGACTTGTTGCGAATCACGCGACATTTTTTCGTTTCCGGCAAGCCGATCGCCAGCGTCTGTCACGGAGTCGAAATTCCGGCCCGGGCTGGCTGCGTGAAGGGCCGCCGAATGGCGACAGTCCCCAAGTGCAAATTCGACTTGGAAGTCTGCGGCGGCATCTTTGTCGACGCCCCCTGCGTGGTCGACGGGAATCTTGTCAGCGGGCGCACGTATCACGACCACGGCCAATACGTTGGCGTCTGGATCAAAATGCTCATCGAAGCCCGGTCGAACATCGTCGAGCAGGCGGCGCGGAAATAGCGTCTTTGCCGGAATATTGCGGTCAGTCCAAGGAATTCTACCTTCGTAGCGCTTGGCGGACTTCCCATGACATTTTGCTTCGCTGGGGCCTCGGAAAGGGCTTTGGCGGTTGGTAAGATCATGCCTTGTCGGACCCCAGTTGTGACCCGTCTTCAATGAGGCTCAGCCATGCGAAAAACCGCTCTCGTTTTGTTCTCGTTTCTAGTGCTGGGTATGGCAGAAAGAGTTTTCGGCGCGGACCCGCCGAAGCAGATATCGGCCAGACTTGACGCACAAATACACGTCGTCCTCGATTACCTGCTGTACTTGCCGGCCGAATATCAAATGAAAGACTCGTGGCCGCTCGTGCTGTTTCTGCACGGCGCCGGCGAACGCGGAAATGATTTGGAACTGGTCAAGACGCATGGTCCGCCGAAGTTGATCGAAGAAGGAAAATCGTTTCCGTTCATCGTGGTCAGTCCTCAGTGCCCGAAGGACCGCAACTGGCAACCCATGGAACTTACGGCGCTCGTCGATGAAATCGTCGCTAAGCAAAAGGTCGATATCGATCGTATTTATGTCACGGGACTCAGCATGGGCGGATTTGGCACTTGGGCGTTGGCGGCGGCCACACCCGAGCGATTTGCCGCGATCATCCCGGTTTGCGGCGGCGGCGAAGTGATCAACACGCGGCGGTTGACGCAACTGCCCGTTTGGGTCTTCCATGGCGCCAAGGATCCAGTGGTTCCACTCAAGCGCTCGGAGGACATGGTCGAGGCCCTGAAAAAGAGCAACGGCAATGTGAAGTTCACCGTGTATCCTGATGCGCTCCACGACTCCTGGACGGCGACCTATGAGAACCCCGAAGTGTACACCTGGCTGCTCGAACAGAAGCGAGCGTCGCGCAAGTAGAACTTGAGGCGAATCGGGGCACTACAGGTCGGCGAAGGGCCGAGCATAGATGACTTGGCCGGTGATACCATCCAGCGCGCCGGCGGCCAGTTCCACTGCCATGAAGGAATCGCCAGCGTAAGGGCTAGCCAGCGGCCGTGCCAAGAGTGCCGAAAATCCAAACCGCGAATAATAATCGGGCGAGCCCAACACAAACACGATTTGGTGGTCTTGCTCGGCGCAGTGCATGAGTCCCTGGCGCACCAGTGCCGAACCGATACCCTGGCGTTGGAATGCGGGTGCAACGGCCAGCGGCGCGAGTGCCAAAGCCGCTACTGTCGTTGCACGATTGACGATTGTGAGCTCGCTGAAAAGGATGTGACCGACCACCATGTCGTCTGCAGTTGCCACTAGCGACAGCCGAATGTATCCCTCGTTGCGCAGGGCGTCCACTAAATTGGCCTCGTCGTCACGCCCGAAGGCCAGCTTCTCAACCGCCCGAATTCCGGCCAAGTCGTCAGGTTTCTCGACGCGGATTTTTGCTGTCATGGACGATCCTTCTTAACCCATCGGTGGCCGTCAGCCTTTTTTGAGCAGAAGCTTAGACCAATAGGTTTGTTGAGAGGTTCGCAGCAGGCCTTTTTTTGGGGCTCCGCGCCGAACCCGATCGCTGGCTATATTGTCTGCAAGCAACGTACGACAATCCACCTCTTCGAGTAAGTGAGCGCGGTTCATTGATACTTGACCTAGGCCAGGGAATTCGGTTGACCGAGTTTCGAGATTCCGACAGAGATGCGCTGGTGGAGCATCTGTCGAATCGCGAGATTTACCGTCGCACGTTGCGGCTGCCATTCCCTTATACCGCGTCCGACGCAGAGAAATGGTTTACTATCGTTGCCGAGGCAAAAAAACAGTTTGGCCAGCCAGTTCACTGGGCGATTCGAAAGGGTTCGCACGGGGTCATCGGCGGAGTTGGCCTGGATGGTCTGTCGGCGGACCAATCGCACCGCGCGGAAATTGGCTATTGGCTTGCCCAGCCGTTCTGGGGTCGCGGTATCATGACGTCCGTGGTCCGCGCTGTCTGCCGGCACGCCTTCGACAACTTCGGACTCGAGAAAATTACGGCCCAAGTGTTTGCCGGCAATGACGCTTCAGCTCGCGTGCTCGAGAAGTGCGGGTTCCAGTTGGAAGGCTTGTTGCGAAAACATCTGGTCAAAGATGGGGAGATTCTCGACGTCAAGGCTTATGGGCTGTTGCGTTGAACCTTCGTTTTCGCTGGGCGAACGAGCGGTCCAATAAGGCTGTCGCGCTCCGCCCTTGACGCCGTCCCCGCAATGTCCGAAGTTAGTAGCCGCTTGGCATTCTCCGTTTCCCATCGATTTGGACAGGCAATCATGAACAACTTTTGTTTTCCGTGGATCATTTCGAGCGTTTTGCTGACAGCAGTCGCCATCGCGTGCGTTCGGTCAAGCGTCGCGGCGGACAAGCCCGGCTC
>JAYVCO010000379.1:0-5467 GCA_043749935.1 Planctomycetia bacterium | reverse complement strand
ACGAACTCTTCTTTCGCGGCGTCCCACGTCAATTTGCGCTTCAGCCGGATCGAGAGGTTGCCCAAGTGGCAAGCGCTGACCGAGCGATGCTGGCTGACGACGTCGGAAATCGGCCACTTGCCGAATTTCCAGGCTTCGAAAAAGTTGCCCATGTGGTCGCCCATCTTGGCGGTGTTGCCTTTGAACAGCTTTTCGACCTCGGCCATGATCTTATCTTTGAGGCCCGGATCGGCGTCTTGCTCTTCGATCGGCTTGCCGGTGATCCGGCCCCGATTGACGAACATCCGGCCTGTTTCACCTTCGAACAACACACCTTCGTCGCCCGGCGCCTGGGCGAGCATTTGCACGTGGATGTCGCCCGGATACAGATAGTCGACGGTGACAAGCTTCGGCGTGTTGAAACCGCCGGGAATCTCGGGCAGTTGCGTCTTCGTGCCGTCGATGGTCTGCGGACCGGACGTTTCGACGTCGAGCGCCCACTGTGCGACGTCCATGTGATGCGCGCCCCAATCGGTGGCGATGCCGCCGGAATATTCATACCACCAACGAAAACGAAAATGGCTGCGCTCCGGGCAGTAATCGACCTTCGGCGCCTGGCCCAGCCACATATCCCAATTGAGGCCGTCGGGCACCGGCTGCGATTGGAACGGGCCGCCTTGTTCGGTGGAAAGCGGCAATTGCACGGTGACTTTCTTGATCTTGCCCAACTGTCCGCTGCGCACCGTGGCGACAGCCCGGCCGAATAGCTTGAACTGATCGCCTCGCTGCTGCGTGCCGACTTGCATCACCTTGCCGGTCTTCTTGACCATGGCCACCAACTGCTTGCCTTCGTCGATCGTGAGCGTCAGGGGCTTCTCGCAATAGACGTGCTTGCCGGCGTCGAGCGCCGCCAGCGCAATCTCGGTGTGCCAGTGATCGGGCGTGCCAATGGTCACGGCTTCGATGTCTTTGCGGTCGAGCAGCTTGCGGTAGTCCTCGAAAATGTCGGCTTTGTTGAAGTGTTGCTCTTTCGCGCGCTCGGCGTGCTGCCGCTGAACGTCGCACACGGCCACAACGTCGCCATATTTGCTGGCGCGGCGCGCGTCGCCGGTTCCTTGGCCGCCCAAACCAATGGCGCCCACCAAGGGTCGTTCATTCTTCGATTCGTCGGCGGAAGCGCGACTCGTGCTCCAGAAGGGATTGCTGGCCAGCGCCATCGCCGCGGCCGAAGTTTGTACGAATTTGCGACGCGTGAAATGGGTGCTCATGATCGGGTCCTTGGTCACTCTCTCAAAACAGTTTTCCCACGGCGGGAAAAAACTGAACACCTGCGCCGAAATGCGCAATGGGTTTTGATTGGATGGATGGGCACGAAGGAGGCCGAGTGCCCAGGTGGTACTTTCGACGCCAAGTGTAACCTTGGACGGGCGCCAATGCCAGGAACCGACGGTCAATTTTCCCGGCCCACTACTTCAAATCGCGTCACGACCCAATCGACTTCGAAATCGGCCCCCAACACCACCCGGCGATAATGGCGAGGATACCCATACTTCGCGTCAAACTCTGCCCACATCATTACTTGCGCCGCGCCTGGCGCGCCAAATGAAGCTGCCGGAGTTTTTGACATCTCCAACTCTTGTCCGATCGTGTCGAGCTGCCCCGGCACGGACCAATAGTCCCAAGTCCGTTTCTGCCGCGGTTCCACGCCGTCGCGCGTCATCTGCACGACTTCGCCGCCGCGCACTTGGACATGAATCTGGTCTGCGCGATTGCCGTGGAGCTCCAGATCGAGATCGTAATCGTCGGGCTTGTTCCGGTCCCATCGCGCGCCGGCCGCGTCGTAGTCAGCCTGCGTCAAGATCGGCAGTTTTTCTCTCGACCAAAGAACGACCACGGTCAGCACCGCGACCATTCCGAGCAAGCCTAGCAGAGTGCCCAACACGATCGGCCCAATTCGCCGGCGGGCGATGGCACTGGTCGGGACGGAATCGGGCTGCAACGAAGACATGTCGAAATCGGCTAACAAGGCAAGCGAGGCCGCAGCGTTCTGCTGGTCAAATCTTATCGTCTCCGGTAGGCTGTGGCCAAGCAGGCGGTACTTTTGCATTTGCCTATAAACTCTGCCCAGAAATGTCGTGAATCATGCAAAACCGCCCGCAATCGCAACGCGCACGAACGAAAATCATCGCCACGATCGGACCTGCCTGTAAAAAACCAGAGCAGTTGAAAGAGCTGATCCTGGCTGGGGCCGATTTGTTCCGGCTTAACATGGCTCACGCCGATCTCGACGAGCACGGCCGCAACCTGGCGACGATTCGGAAAGTCAGTGCCGAATTGCAACAGCCGATCGCGGTGCTCATTGATTTGGCCGGCCCGAAAATTCGGCTCGGTGAATTGCCCGGCGGCATGCTCGATTGCGTGCCCGGCGAAGAGTTCTCGTTCGTGCGCGGCACTCAGGCTCGCAAGCCGGACGAGTTGGTAACCACCTACGAGCCACTCGTCGACGAGCTCAAGGTGGGTGACCTGGTGATGCTGGCCGACGGCACTGTGAGCATGACGGTGATCGAAAAACAATCCGATTCCGCCCGCTGCCGTGTCGCCCAACCGGGCGTGATTCGCAGCCGGCAGGGGCTCAATTTGCCCGGGGTAAAACTCAGCGCGCCAGCGATGGACGATGAGGATCGGCAAAATGCCGTTTGGGCGGCCAAGAATGAAATCGACTTCGTCGGGCTGAGTTTCGTGCGCGAACCGCGGGACGTGCGCGAGCTCAAAACGCTCTTGCGCACGCACGAGTCTTCAGCCCGCGTGATTGCCAAGATTGAAAAGCAGGAAGCGCTCGATCAACTGGAAGGAATCATCAGCGAATCGGATGGCATCATGGTGGCGCGCGGAGATTTGGGGGTCGAGATCGACGTGGCGCAAATGCCCGTGGTGCAAAAGCGGATCGTGGCCACCTGCCACGAACACCAGAAGCCCGTGATCATCGCCACGCAAATGCTCGACAGCATGCAGCATTCGCGCCGACCAACTCGGGCCGAAGTCACCGACGTGGCCAACGCCATTCTCGACGGCGGCGACGCCTGCATGCTCTCGGGCGAAACGGCCATCGGCCAGTATCCGCGCGAGGCGGTCGAGATGATGAATCAGGTGGCACTGGCCACCGAGGAACTGTTTCGCGACAACGTTCCGCAACCGCCCGGTCACTTTCGGGCCGAAGGGTTGCACCCGATTACTTCGGCCGTGGTCTATGGCGCCGGCCACATCGCGGCCGAGATCGACGCGCGATTGATCGTCGTTGCCAGCCACTCGGGCGCCACGGCGCTCGCGCTCTCGAAACAGCGTAACTACGTGCCCACGATCGGCGTGAGCGATTCGAAACAGACGCTGCGCCAAATGTGTTTGTACTGGGGCGTGATTCCACTAGAAGACGTTCCGACTGGCAGCAGCCAGCAAATGCTCGATGCCGTCACCGCCTGGGGCCGGCGAGATGGCGCGCTCGACGTCGGCGATCACATTGTGCTCGTGGCCGGCATCGGCCTTCACGGCGGCTCGCACAACCAGGTCGTCGTGCATCGGGTAACCTGACGCCGGCTGATTCTGGTCAGGCGAAACATCTGTATTTAATTGGGATTTCTCAGGTGAGTCGCCCGAGATTGGCTTATGATTTGGCATTCGGCTGGCCCCTCGGTGGGTCAGGTAGCGGAAAACGCGGTTCCCAAGGGAGGCGCAGGACGCGGAGCGGGAAAATCTCGAATAATTCCCGCTCGTTACACGCGTGTGGCGCAGCTTGCTAGAATGGTCAACATTCTGAGTTCGGTTTTCCTTCAAGCTCAACCCAAATGGGAAAGTTTGGATCGGAGCCTGGGCGGCGAGTTGAGGACGGTCCGTCGCGCCGAACGCAAAAAACGCTCTCTCCACCGGCTCGTTTATTCCAACTTCGAGAAACGCTGCGATATCGCCGCAATTCTTGGCGTTTGAACTAGCTTTCGGGCAGCCTTCGAGACGTACCGCTCGGCTGCCATCTCTCCGGCTTTTTGGCACACGCTCTTGCTGTCTCCACGGTTTGGCGGCCACGCACTCACGAAAGGCACAAAAGTTGACTTGCACGATATCAACACGCCGGTGCCTGCACTTAGAGCCTATCCGAGAACCAGCGGGGTCAGTCCCATTTTGCTCCCCAGGCACCGCAAAATCGGGACAGACCCCTTCTCCGAGACGGTTCTCGGATAGGCACCTGCTCGCTGTTTGTGTTGCGATTTTGGCGCTAGCGGCGCCCCGTGCGGCCAAGGCACAAGCACAATCCCCGGCAGGTCTGGGCATCACGAACGGCGTTCTCGCGAACGACGGCCAACCGTACCACGGTATCGGCGTGAACTACTTCGATGCGTTCTATCGCAACATGCGGAACGGCTCCGACACGTCGTACGTTCAAGGTTTCAACACTCTACAGCAGCACGACATTCCGTATGCGCGATTTAGTCTGACTGGCTATTGGCCGTCTGACTCCACACTTTACAACACGAACAAACCAGAGTTCTACCGGCGGCTGGACTCGTTTGTCGATGAGGCGGCAAAGCACCACGTGGGACTCATCCCTTCTTTTTTTTGGGACACGTTCATGGTGCCGGATGTTGTGGGAGAACCGGTTAATTCGTGGGGCAATTCCGACAGTAGAACCCGACAGTTCATGCGGTCCCTCACTGCCGAAGTCGTGGAAAGATACAAGGATTCACCGGCTATCTGGGGCTGGGAGTTTGGAAACGAATTCAACCTTAGCAGCGACCTTCCCAATGCCGCCGATTTTCGACCTCCCATCCAACCGACACTAGGCACGCCAACGTTTCGGTCCGCTAGCGATGACCTACGCGGAGATATGATTCACTCAGCACTGGTGGACTTCGCGACCGTTGTTCGCCAGCACGATCCGGGCCATTTGATCTCCTCTGGAAATAGTCTGATGAGGCCGAGTGCATGGCACCAGTACACAGGTCTAAGTTGGGCGACCGATACGCCGGAACAATCGGCGGCGATGTATAGCTTGTTCAATCCAGATCCGATGAATCTTGTCAGCGGCCATGCGTACGACACCACCGGATGGAGCCCGCTTCTTCAGCATGCAGCCGCACAAGGGAAGGCTGCGTTTTTTGGAGAATTCGGCATTCTCGGCGATGATGATGCGGCCAAGATTGCCTTCCACAACATGCTGCAGCAGCTAGTGGACAACAAAGTGTCCCTCGCCGCCGTATGGAATTTTGATCGACAACAGGCCGGAGACCCTTGGTCAATCTCATCGGCCCCGAATGGACCGCGGTCTTGGCAACTCGATGAGATCCAATGGTTTAATCAAGTCGTTCCCGAGCCTTCGACGTTCGTCCTCGGTGCGCTCGGCGTGCTCGCATTGCTGATGATTGGGCGCCGCCGTTTCCGCTGAGCCATCGCTCGCATCTCCGCCGCTCGCCAGATTATCAAAGAACTCTCTCGTGCCCCT
>JAYVCO010000378.1:0-6006 GCA_043749935.1 Planctomycetia bacterium | reverse complement strand
CCGCAGGATCGGTCCGGGCCGAAGGGCCCCCTCGAAAGGAGCCGAGAGGTGCTCGGGCCCTGGCCAACGCAATACGGTGGGTTGCTGCTCGTGGGGCAGGCCCGAGGGGTCATCTTCAAGACTGGAAGGGCTCATAGTTAAAGCATAACAGCCCCAAGCCAAAGCCCGAAAGGGGCCAACTTCGGGTCGGTACAGGGCTCGGTTGGAAAAATCGGATTTCGGCCTTCCCTCCTGGCCGGAGATGGCTTCGGCTTGGCCACCAGATATACTCCAGACCGTCAACCTGATGGTTCACCCGAGATCGTTACTTTTAGTTGGGGAGGTTTTCCATGGCAAGCCAGCGCGTACTCGTGGTGCTAGGCACCTTGGTCCTTTTGAGCCTCGCTTCGCTGACGACGTTGGCTCAGCAGCCCGCGCGGCCCTTTACGGCGCCGGAGGGCATCGACTATCGCTCGCAGACCATCATGAGCGAGGGCGCCCGATTGTCCGCGGAATTGTTCTCGCTCAAATCGCTTGAAGGAAAAAAACTGCCTACGATCATCATGTCGCACGGCTGGGGTGGAACCGCGGCCCAACTGCGTCCAGACGCCGTCGAGTTTGCCAGGGCCGGATATCTGGTGGTGACGTTTGACTATCGGGGTTGGGGCAAAAGCGAATCGCGAGTCATTCTGGCCAATCCGGCCCCCCCGGATCACAAGGGAACCCGGTTTACTGCTGAAGTGATCGAGATTCGTGAAGTGGTCGATCCGCTCGACCAGGCGAACGATTTGCTCAATGTCATTCATTGGGTTCAAGGCGAGCCGCAATGCGATCCGGCGCGCGTGGGGCTGTGGGGTTCCAGCTATTCCGGCGCGCACGTGGTCTATGCCGCGGCGCGCGACGCCCGCATCAAGGCGATCGTCAGTCAGGTCCCCCCGCAGGACTCTCGTTGGGTGATCGCGACGCCGGAAGCCCAGCAACAGACCTACCGCGAGGCGACCGAGCGGACGCGCGGCGTCATCGGTTATCCCGAGCCCGGTCTCCGTGTGCTCGGCAATTTGAAGGGTGCTCCGATTCGCGAGAAGATGATCAATTACGCCCCGGTCGATGACATCGAAAAAGCCGCCGGTTGCGCCGTGCTGTTCATCCTGGCGGAAAACGAAGAGCTATTCGAGAACAAGGATCATGGGCTGAAGGCCTACGAGCGGATCAAAGGACCGAAAAAATTGGTCATCATCCCCAAGATCACACACTATGGCGTTTACCTTCAAGCCCGCGAGCAGGCCCACAAATTGGCGGTTGAGTGGTACGACACGCACTTGAAGGGCGGGGCCGACGCCGCAAGCCCTTAAGGCTTTCCGTCAGGCTTTCCAATCCTTTTAGCAGTTCTCTGGGTCCGAAGCCTGAAAACCAACGTTTTTAAGCGTTTTTGACGCTTCGCTAGGCTCGCGAGACGTTCGCACTTCGACGCGCAAAATACCTCGGTACGAGTATGCATGCCGAAGGGGTCCAGGTTGCACTTTTGCAACGTTCTTCGCCGATTGTGTTGCCTTTGGGCATATTGAGCGACACTAAGTTCGCGCAGTTTTCGGGTAATCTTCTCGGCACGCAATGTGCCTAACCTCCTCGCAACGTATCCCACTTGCGAGACGGTTTAGGTTCATCACTTAGAGGAGACTGCAACGATGAGACTGCGAGTTCTTTGTGCTGCCACGGTTGTTTTGTCGGCTATCGCTGCTTCGGTTTCAGCCGGTGAAGTTTCGAAGTCGACTCTCAATAGCATGGGCTTTGCCAACATGTCGCAACTGTCGGATAACGACGGTTTGGCTGTTCGCGGCAAGGGCACCAGCGCCAGCGTCTGGGGCTCGGGCACGGCCAACTACCTTGGTCAAACTTCCAGCAATGGCTATCAGGCTGCGGCCGATCATCACTACGGCAGCTCGAGCGCTGCTGGTGGAAACGTCAGCTTTGCCGGCGTCATTCACGGATATGCGAACAACAACGGCTTTGCCGTGCATGGCGTGGTCGGTATTGCCGGTGGCACTTCTTTTGCCACTGCCCACTAGACTGACTTGATTGTCTGGTGGCCTGCCCCCAGGCGCCAGCCATGAATTCGCGGCCCTGTTGCCAATCACTTGGCAACAGGGCCGCATCTATTTACTCGGGCCCTCTGGCTGCCAGTTGGGTTTACGCTTATGGAAGAAGGCGTCGATGCCCTCGCGAATCTCTTCGGTTTCCCAGGCGTCTGCCAGCGCACCCGCGGTATAGGCGAGATTCTCTGGGGCATCGTGCGTGCTCACGAAGCGGATGAGCTCCTTGGCCTTGGCAACGGCGCCCGGCGCACAGAGCAGTGCGGCCGTGACCTCTCGCTCGACAGCTTCATCCAACTCTTCGATCGTTCGCACGACTTCATCCAGAAGCCCCAACCGAACCGCGCTCGATCCGTCGAGCTTGCGGGCATTGAGCATGATCCGCCGCGCATTGGGCGCGCCGATTTTTGCCACGACATAGGGCGAAATGGTCGCCGGGATCAGCCCCAGAGTGACTTCGCTCAAGCGAAATGTCGAATCGGCAAGGCCGATCGCCACGTCGCACACTGAGATCAACCCCAAGCCGCCTCCAAACGCCGAACCGTTGATCCGCCCAACGAGCGGCTTGGCCAGTGCATTCAGCTCCGATAGGACCATGGCGAATTCGGTGGCATCAGCCATTCGGCCTTTGCGTGTGTTCGTGGCTTGCTGGGTCATTCCTTTCAGGTCACCGCCGGCACTGAACACTTCGCCGGATCCCGTCAGGACGATTACCCGCACCGATTTGTCTTCGACAAGTTGCCGGGCAGCGGCCTCCAACTCGCGCATTAACTGTTGAGACATCGCATTCTTGGTTTCGGGTCGATTGAGCGTCAGTCGACCGACGCCCCGTGGATCAACAGATACCTGGATCATTTCGAATCCACTCACCGTTCGTTCTCCTCGATTTGCTCGCCTGGATTGCGAGTCTGCTGGGGATGGCATCAAGACAAGGCTTTGGCCGATCTACCAGCAGAATCGTAGATTACCACGATCTGGCTGAAAAGACTCAGTCGCCAATTCGCTCGTCACTGGGCAATTCAAAGCCGCCGGGCGGGTGTGTCTGGCGTCCCGAAATCCAGTCATATAGAATCGTCTTCGACCGCCTTCGTTCTTCATCTTCTCGGGGAGTGCTAGCGCCATGGCCACATTGGTAAGCGAAACGGGTACCGCCGCAATAATTCCTGGTACGGGGTTCACCAAAGCGCATCAGTTGTTTCGCGAATCGGTCCGCCGCTTCATCGACCAGGAAATCAATCCCTACGTCGATGCCTGGGAGGAAGCTGAAATCTTTCCGGCACACGAGCTCTTCAAGAAGGCCGGCGACCTGGGTCTCTTGGGATTGTCGTACCCCGTCGAGTATGGCGGTGCGGGAGCCGACTATTGGTACAACATGGCTCTGGCGGAAGAGCTCGCCCGCATCAAGTGTGGCGCGATCCCGATGGCACTGGGCGTGCAAAGCGACATGGCCACTCCTGCGCTCAATCAATACGGATCGCACGAACTGAAAAAGAAATATCTCGAGCCGGCCATTCGCGGCGACGCCGTTTGTTCCGTCGCGGTCACGGAGCCAGGAGCCGGTTCCGACGTGGCATCGATCCGCACGAAGGCCGAGCGAGACGGCGACCACTATGTGATCAATGGCAGCAAGATGTTCATCACCAATGGCGCTCAAGCCGATTGGATTTGCCTGCTCGCGCGCACGACCCCGGGCTCGACCTACAAGGGGATGTCGCTGATCATCGTGCCGACCGATGCGCCTGGGTTCGCTGTCAGCAAGAAACTGAAGAAGTTGGGCAACTGGGCCAGCGACACGGCCGAACTGGTGTTCGATAATGTTCGCGTGCCCGTGACGAATCGCATCGGCGAAGAAGGTCAGGGTTTCATTTATCAGATGCAGCAGTTTCAGAATGAGCGCCTCATCAGCGGTCTCGGTGCGGCAGCCGGCGCGAAAAAGATCCTCAAGATGACGATTGAATACTGCCGCGGCCGTAAAACATTCGGCAAGCCGCTGATCGAGAATCAATGGATCTACTTCAAGCTGACGGAATTGCTGTCCGAAGTCGAATTCTTGCAGCAGATGTGTTACCACTGTGGCCGCCTGATGGACCGAGGCGAAGACTACACCCGCGAGGCATCGATGGCGAAGCTGAAGGCTGGGCGACTCGTTCGGCAAGTTGCCGATACCTGTCTGCAATTCCACGGCGGGATGGGGTATATGGAAGAGTATCCGATGGCTCGCTACTTCCGCGATTCGCGCTTGATGTCCATTGGTGCTGGCGCCGATGAGGTCATGTTGGGAATCATTGCCAAGTTCGAGGGAATTGCGCCGCCGCGGTAGCGAGGGCAATTCTGCTCGTCCGGCATTCGGACGCGCGGGCCGGAAACAAATAGCGGTCTTCAGCAACGAGGCCTATCGAAGGGAATCCGGAGATCACGAGCGGTGCAGCGACAGATTCTCCCTTCGAGGCTCGATCCGAAATCAGAGCACTTCCAAAAGAACCGCCAGGCGGTGCTTGAGCAGTTGGCCGAACTGGACAAGCTGCTGGCAGCAGCTCGCGCCGGCGGCGGCCAAAAGAACGTCGCTCGCCATCATGGGCGCGGCAAGCTGCTGGTGCGCCAGCGCATTGAACTGCTCGTCGACCGCGATTCGCCTTTTCTGGAACTGTCGCCAATTGCGGCGGCGGGAACCGAATACGAAGTCGGGGCCTCGACGACCGCGGGAATTGGCGTGGTCTCCGGCGTGGAATGCTACATCAGTGGGAATGATCCCACGGTTCGCGGTGGAGCGGTGAATCCCTATACGATGCGAAAAGGGATGCGCGGCTTCGAGATCTGTTTTCAGAACCGGCTGCCGCACATTTCGTTGACCGAGTCGGGTGGCGCCGATTTGCCGCGGCAATCCGAGATCTTTCTGCCCGGCGGCGCCTCGTTTCGCGACTTGACCCGCTTGTCGGCCATGGGCATTCCCACGATCGCGTTGGTGTTTGGCAACTCAACGGCTGGCGGCGCCTACACGCCGGCCATGTGCGACTACACCGTCTTTGTCAAAGACCGAGCCAAAGTCTTTCTCGGCGGTCCTCCGCTGGTGAAAATGGCCACCGGCGAGGAATCGGACGACGAAGAGTTGGGCGGGGCAGAAATGCACTCTAGGGTCTCGGGCCTATCCGACTACCTGGCCACGGACGAGTTGGATGCGCTCAGGATCGGACGCGAAATCGTGGCGAACCTGAACTGGAAGAAGCTCGGGCCTGCCCCTGCCGAAGACGTGGAGGCCCCATGCTATGATCCCGAGGAATTGCTGGGTCTGGCTCCGGCGGATTTGAAGGTTTCGGTCGATGTGCGCGAAATCATTGCTCGCGTTGTTGACGGCTCGCGATTCCACGAGTTCAAGCCGGCCTATGGCCCGAACCTGATTACCGGCTGGGCATCGCTCCATGGCTTTGAGATTGGCATTCTGGCAAATCAACAGGGCGTGCTTTTTTCAGGCGAAGCACAAAAGGCGGCGCAGTTCATTCAACTTGCCAATCGAAACCAAATCCCTCTGGTTTTCATTCAGAACGTGACCGGCTACATGGTTGGCAAGCAGTACGAGCAGGCGGGGATCATCAAACACGGTGCCCTGATGATCAACGCGGTTTCGAACAGCACCGTGCCGCACGTCACGTTGCAAATTGGCGGCTCGTACGGCGCCGGGAACTACGGCATGTGCGGTTATGCCTATAAGCCCAGGTTTTTGTTTCTGTGGCCCAACAGCAAAACTGCTGTCATGGGCCCACAGCAACTTGCCGGCGTATTGTCAATCGTTCGACGGACCGCGGCTCAGGCAGCGGGCAAGCCCTTCGACGAACAACAAGATGCCCTGCTGCGAAAGGCCGTCGAAGATCAGATCGAGCGAGAATCACTCGCGACCTTTACAAGCGGGCAAGTGTTTGACGATGGCATTATCGATCCAAGG
>JAYVCO010000377.1:0-5312 GCA_043749935.1 Planctomycetia bacterium | reverse complement strand
AGGAAGCCAACCGCAGGGGCAGAATCGAAAAGTTGGTGAACATGTTCAGATAGAGCGAAATGAGCTTGCGCAATGTGTAGCCGGACTGACCCTCGCGGCGAGGATCGTGAGCCACGAGCACGCGCGAATAGTTGCGAGTGAAACGCAGCACGAGTCCGTCGATATACGGATAGGGTCCGTCGTACTTGATCAGCTCATCGACGACGAACCGGCTGAGCACCTTGAAGCTCGAGAGATAAAGATCGCGGGGCTTGTCCAGCAGCACGACGGCGAACCAGTCGTTGATCCGGCTGCCAAGATTTCGCAGGAAATGGTGCTGCTTGGCACCATAGTACGAAAACACGACGTCATAGCCTTTTTGGATTTCGTCGACAAGTTTCGAAACTTCGCTGGGCGGATTTTGGAAATCGTCGTCCATGATTACGACGAAGTCGCCGGTGCAGTAATTGAGCCCGGCCATCACCGCGTTGTGCTCGCTGAAGTTCCGCGAGAGGTTCAAGAATTTCACGAACGGCAGCCGCTGGGCCAGTTGGCGGCACACATCGGCCGAGCCGTCGGGGCTGCCATCGTTGACCAGCACGACCTCCAACTTGTAAATACCGCCCAGGCAATCGGCGAGCGCATGGACCAACGGGCCGATCGTCCGCTCCCCTCGGTAGACGGGAATGACGACCGACAGACGCACGGTGGCCAGCCGGGAAGGCGAAACCGTGGGGCCGGCTGTCGCTTCGAGAACGGTTGACATACTCGTGACCCTATCCGCCTTTTCGGAAAAGGGGACAGTCCCCTTTATTTTCGCCTTTAGACCAAGCGCGCCGATATTATCGCTATCGATAGAAATCGAAGAAGACGAGTTTTGCGCCGCGGGTGGTCGGTCGCCGGCCGAGCCAAGTTGCCAGCAGTGCTAGCTCTGGCGTGTGCGTGTGCAGCCTTGATCTTGACCGGCGAGGCAACGCCCACTACAAGATCAGCCCAAATCATCAGATTTGCCGCGCCTTATAGACCGGGCAGGAGACGTCCACGATGCACTTGGGTGGCCGCGATCGCTACGACGTGCCAGCCGCGCCCCCCGTGCCTGCGCGCGCCGGCGCGTGGCGCGAGATTGAACTGTTGTTGCTCACTCTCTTGTGCTTGGGCATCTATTTCTCGCGATTGACGGATTTGACGATCCGCGGCGAAGAATCGCGATGGGCTCGCGTGGCCCAAGAAATGGTGGAAACCGGCGACTGGATCGTGCCGCGTCAACAAGGCGAGCCGTTTCCCGACCGCCCGCCGCTCAATAGCTGGGCGATGATCGTGGCATCTCAGTTGACCGGACAACTGAATCTCGTCGCCATTCGTCTACCCACCGTGTTGGCCACTCTGCTGACGACATTGTTGGTCTATCTCTACAGCCGCAACTTTCTCTCGCGCGTGGGCGCCTTCGCGGCGGGCGCCGCGTATTGCACGATGATTCAAGTGCTGCAATTGGGACGATTGGCCGAAAGCGACTCGCTGCTGACGCTGTGCGTCGCGGGCGCGCTGTTTTGTTGGCATTGGGGCTACGCGGTTCGAGCCAATCCGGGCTTGGCGTGGATCGGTGGGTACGCCCTAGCCGCCTTGGCGGGTTTGGCCAAAGGCCCTCAAGGGCCCGTTTATTTCATCGGCATCACGACGGTCTATCTGGCAATTCAGCGCGATTGGCGATTCCTGATGAGCCGCTGGAGCCTGGCGGGGCTGGTGACTTTCGCGGTGATTCTTGGCGCGTGGCAATTGCCGTTCTTGTTCAGTCTCGACGCGGCTAGCACTCAAGCGGTGTGGAGCGAGGGTGGAGATTTTACTACCCGGTTTCAATTCGACAACATCGGCCAGGCGATCGGTCACTGGGCCTCGTATCCGTTCGAAGTTTTCGCCTGCATGCTCCCTTGGGCGTTCCTGCTGCCGGTCTTCGCGTCACCGTGGTTCCGTCGGACGATTGGCGAGGCGCGGCCGATGGTTGCATTTCTGTTGACGGCTTGTGCCTTCGCCTTTCCGACGTGCTGGCTGCCGGTCGAATCCCGGGCCCGATATTTCATGTCGCTCTATCCGTGCGTCGCCACGTTGTTTGGCCTGGTGGTCCAGCGCAGTTGGGAAGCCCAGGAAACGGGCTGGTGGCAGCGCAGTTGGGACCGCTTTCTGTTGGCTTCGGTGGCTGGAATCACCGGTGTGGGACTGACGGTCGGCATCGGCCGAACGATTGGCGGAGCCCGCGTAGTGGGGTTCGCTGAATATATCACCGTTCCTTTCGCCACGTGTTACGCGATCGCCGCGATCGTGGCCGCGTTCGCGGCGCTTTGGTCTCGAACGCGGAAAGACGTGCGTCACGCTCAGACCGGCATTTTCGCAGTGGCAGGCTTTATCGGCCTGTCGTACACCGGCGTCATCATGAGCCTGCAAATGCAAACAAGCAACGATCCCTCGTCCGAGGTCGCGTCAGTACGCCAAATGATCCCTGACGGACAGCACCTGGTGAGCTTCGGTCCCATACACCACTTGTTTGCCTACTATTATCAACAGCCGATCGAGCTCGAGCCGCTCGTCGACAACGAAGCCGCGGCGGATACCTCGGCCACCTACTTCTGTTTTGCCGAAGATCCCGGCTATCCTAAGACCATCATTCCCTTTGATTGGCAGCCGATCGCGGAGATCTCTTGCGAACGCGCCCGATCGCAGCGGCCATTGACCAAAGTCATCGTCGGCAAACGCATAGCAAGCCTCGCCGGGACGGAGGACTTCGACGCGGATCTCTGCAATTTCCTTACGCCTGGCGCGACGTCCGCGCCGCGCGACGCACCGCCCGTCGAGCGACTCCAGGACTAAGGCCTCTGCATGCAGCCCAATGCTTACCGGGCCCTGGCCCAATCCGAACAGCAGGGCTGGTATTATCAAGCTCGGGCGCGGGCAGTCGCAACGCTGGTTCGTGAATTCATACCTCACTCAGTCGAATTGAAGATTCTTGACGTCGGCTGCGGAACCGGTGGCACCTCGCACGCATTCGAGAAACTTGGGCGGGTGACGGGCCTGGAACCGAACGAATTGGCTATCGACCTGCTGCGCGCGCGCTACCCCGATCTGCTGGCCATTTGCGGAACCGTCGAACAAATTCCGGATCTGTTCGCACCGGCCAGCTTTGATCTGGCCACGATCATGGGTGTGCTTTACCACGCAAATGTGGTCGAACCTGTCGTGGCACTGCGGAACATCCGCCAATCGCTCAAGCCCTCGGGCTGGATTGTCTGGAACGAAGCGGCCTATCCTTTTCTAAAACGCCAGCACGACGATTTCGTCCAAACCGGACGGAGGTTTTATCCACATCAGATGCACCGAGCGCTTGAGGAAGCCGGCTTCGAAGTGCTATTCGGTTCGCATCTTCTTTCCTAGGCTTTCCCGATCGCCCTGGTTATGGCGGCTGCCTATCGAGGTCGCCGCTTCTTGTCTCGAGTGCTGCCACTCAAACGGGCCGCTGATCCCGCGGATGATCGCCAGTTGCCAGCCACGCTTTCCGATATCCTGCGCGCGATGACCTATTGGGAGTGGCATCTTTCGCTGAAAGTAGCCAAGCTCCCGGTTGGCATTTCCTACTTGGCGATCGCCCGAAACCGATTCGAGCCAAACGCTGACTCGCGTGGGACTCGCAAAGCGGGGTAGCTGGTCGCTTTCTCTTGCCCTGCCCAGCCGCAAAGTCCCCGGCGTCCGGGGAATACTTTCACCAGACGATGAAGCAGGTCTGCGTGCCGAACTGTTTGGCTCAAGCCATCAAAAAAATACCGTAACTCCTTTGTCACCATTGGGAAAGCATCGATTCACAAATAAAAATGGCGTGCCCGGCTTGACAAAACATCACTAACATTACGATCATAATCAACATGATCGTTTAAGTGATATTTAAATCAGGAGCCAGCCATGGCACGCTTTCTCTCCCTTACCGCCCTAGTCGTCAGCGCCGCCCTGGCATTGCCCGGCTGCAATTCGAGCAAGGCTGAAACCGACGGCGAAGGATCCCGCGAGTTATTGAATGTCTCCTACGACCCGACGCGCGAGTTGTGGAAGGCCCTGAATCAGGAGTTCATCGCCGACTTTAAGCAGAAGACGGGCGTTGAGCTTGAGATCCAACAGTCGCATGGCGGGTCGTCGAGTCAGGCTCGCGCAGTCATCGACGGACTGGAAGCCGACGTGGTCACGTTCGCGATGTGGGCCGACACCAACGCGATATCCAAAGCCGGGCTTATCAAGGAAGGTTGGCAAGAGCGCTTGCCGAACGGCGCGTTGCCTTATTCCTCGACCATCGTGTTTGTCGTCCGCAAGGGAAATCCGAAACAGATACACGATTGGAAAGATCTGATCGGCGAGGGCGTGGAAGTCATCACGCCGAGCGCGAAAACCTCTGGGAACGGAAAGCTGAGCTTCCTGGCGGCCTGGGGCAGCGTGGTTTTACGAGACGGTTCGGAAAAAGACGCCACGGAATTCGTCACCAAGCTCTATAGCCACGTTCCCGTGCTCGATTCAGGTGCCCGCGGTGCCACGACCACGTTTGCTCAAAAGAAGATCGGCGACGTGCAATTGACCTGGGAAAATGAGGCCCATCTCGAAGTACGCGAGTCGAAGGGCGAGTTGGAAATCGTCTACCCGCCGATTAGCATTCGCGCCGAACCACGCGTTGCCGTGGTCGATGCCAACGTCGATCGGAAGAAGACCCGCGCGGCGGCGGAAGCTTATCTCCAATTCCTGTTTACGCCGGCCGCCCAAGAGATCATTGCCGAGAACTTCTATCGCCCGATCAAGCCCGAAATACTGCACAAGCACTCGGAATCATTCCAGTCCGTCGAACTGTTCCCGATCCAAAGTATTGCCAAGGACTGGGACGAGGCCGAAGCGCGGTTCTTTGCCGACGGTGGAATTTTCGACCAGATCTATAGTTCGCTGAATAAATAGTGTCCGGCTCAAATCGGAGTTTGGTTCAGATCATGTCGCAATCCAACCGTCACGTGCTGCCAGGATTCTCGCTGAGTTTGGGATACACGATGCTGTATCTCAGCCTTTTGGCGTTCGTTCCGTTGGTAGCTTGCTTCAGCAAGGCATTTTCCTTGTCGCCCGCCCAGTTTTGGGCAGCCGTCTGGACCCCGCGGACGATCGCGGCCTACCGCTTTACGTTTACGGTGTCCATTTTGTCGTCGCTGGCAAGCATCGTGTTGGGTTTTCTGATTGCTTGGGTCCTGGTTCGGTACGAGTTTCCGATGAAGCGGATTTGCGATGCCCTGATCGACCTGCCGTTCGCTTTGCCCACGGCTGTCGCC
>JAYVCO010000376.1:0-2907 GCA_043749935.1 Planctomycetia bacterium | reverse complement strand
TCGACGATGGCCGGGGCCGGGTCGGGATAAGCCTCGACATTGACGTGTTTGAAGGCGTAAATGCCGACGGCCAGCAGCGCAACGGCCAACAACATGACGACCACGCGGCTATGCACCGCCCAATGTATGAGACTGCGAACCATCGGGGAGGAGTCGTTGGTGAGTGAATTAGTAGAGAGAATGTAGGGTGGGACCAGCTTGCGCAGCGAGCGCCGGCACACCAACGTCTTGTCTATTCGATTATGGTGGGCCGGCGCACGGCTTCCGCCGTGCCGGTCCCACCCTACCTTTCGGGTTCATGCAATGCCAAGACGCATCATCCGCCGGACGATTGCAAATCCTCGAGCGCCCCGGCCAGCTCCAAGGCTCCGTCCACGACGACTTCTTCCCGCGGCTCGAGCGGTTCGATGCCTTGCTTGCGTTGGCCTTCCGAGGGCTGCCGGACAACTTCGACCGTGTCGCGGCCCACGTGCGCGACGGCGACCGTCTTTTGTCGAAAGCGAAACTCGTCCTTGTCCTTGGACGGCTGGCGGACGAACACCTGCGCGCTGGTGCCTTCGCCCAGCACCGCCTTGGAATTCACCGTCACGCAGTTTCCTCGCGGCGCCAATGGAACAGTGGCCGTCACGAATTGCCCGATCAGCAACCGTCCGTCGGGATTCTCGACCCAGCCCATCACCTGCGCCGTGTGCTGACTAGGATCGATCAAATAACCGATCTGATCGAACGACAGCTCTCCTTCGAGCGGCTTCGCGTCGCGGTCGGCGGCGACCTGAATCGACCAGCGGCGTGCCTCGGCCGGCTGGGATTGCAGTTTTTTCAGTTCCGGTAAATCTTCTTCGTAGACGTGCGCCAACACCCGCAGCCGGGTCATGTCGGCGATCTTGAATAGATCCAACGTCGTATCGACGATGTCGCCGGGATTGATGTTGACCTCCACGACGACGCCGCTGATCGGGGACCGAACTTCAACTTTCGACCAAATCTCGGCGTCCTTCGGGTCGGGTTTATAGGCTTCGTCGGGCTTCAAACCGTCCACGACCACTCGGTCGGCCTCCGCGCGAATCTTCGCGATCTCCTCTTCGGTCAAACGCCAGGAACGCAGCGTCCTTTCCGCGCGCATCATCGCGATCAAGTCGGCTTCGCGGTTGCGCTCCGCGTCGTGCAGCTTTTGTTCGGGGGTCGCGCCTTTCCGCCACAAGTCTCGCAAGCGCTCCAGCACCAAGTCATCCAGCCGCAGGCGGAGAATCGCATCGACCAATTCGCTTTTCTTCTCGCCCAAGTCCTTGCTCCAGATGACGGCCAGCAACTGGCCCGCCTGCACCTGATCGCCGAAGTGAATTAGCGTGGGCTTGATTTCGGCTTTGGAATCGCCGTTGCCCGACATGTACGGCACGGACTTGCTGGGTGCCAATTCGCCGACCTCGCCCACGAATCGCGCATGCACGCGCGCCAAGCGGCTGGGATCGACGAACAACGTCCCATCCAGCCGCAACATCTGCGGTTGCACGTCGGTTTGCACGGGTGCGGTCTGGATGCCGAACCGTTCGACCACGTCAGCAGGGACGCGAACAGTGCCGGGTTCCCCCTTGATGAGTTCCAGATTCGCCGATTTTTCCGAGTTCTTCCCTTCCGATTGCCCCTTGTGATTCCCAGCAGCAACCCGCCAGGAGTTCAAGGTCAACAAACCGAAAGCCGAGAGCACCGACAGGAACACGATCAGTAAAATTGCGACGATCACGTTGCGTCGCGGCGGCCCAAACAGATTACGTTGAAAAAACGAGCGAAGATTCATCGGGAAATCCAGTTGCGATGTTAAGGCACTGCGAGAACAGTTTGCGATAATTGAAAGTCCCTGGCGTTTACGGAAGGCTGAGATCGGTGGGAATCCGTTTCGGAGCGTTTCCACTCGCGGGAGCCGATCACCATTCAATTCGGCCGGCCGATTAGAAAGTCACAAGGCAAAGCAAATGATGTGCCGAGTCGACAATCCGTTCGGACCGGGACATCTTGTCCGGATTTTGCCGAGTACGAGAGATGCAGACACGGAACGGGTCGGCCAAATTTGGCCTAACCGATCGAAACGGCCTTACGAGGTAATGCCGCCTTGCTGTGCAACTATTGAACACCGCGCTCATTCATTGACTGTAGCGGCGATGCTGAATGCCGCTTGGTTTGTCGAAATCAAAGGGGACGCAGCAAAAGTCACCGCTACCTGAGCAGTGCTACCGCTCACCTCGCAACCACCTCCTGATACAATTTCTTGACTTCCCTGCGATGACCTTGTCTGCGTGCTTCTGGGCAGAGGCCGTGTCATCGAACGATTTGGTTTGGAACTGGCCGTGATTGCCGATGCGCCGTAGCGCAGCCGTGCAACAATTGTAGAACTACTCTCGCTGCTACGGTGACGCTCTGCTGCCAGACGTGCTGGTAGACCCGTTTTGCCACTTCCTGTTTCTCCTCATCTGTGAAGGGCGGCGAAGGCAACGACGCGAAGATATGGTCGAGAATAAGAAACTCGACCTCCGCCTGCGTCTGTTCCTTGTCGGTCCAGCGCTCCAACGGCGCGATCATCTTTTGGACAGACTCCAACAAACTGCGGCTGGCCTGCTTCACCCGTTCCCGATCCGCCTTGCTGAGCGTGCCATCTGAAGCGGCCGCTGGTCGTATGCCAAATTATCGATCCGCTCGATGAACCGCAGATAGCGGTGGGCCGGAACGTTCGACGCGGCGCTAGGGAAAGGGAGACCACAAACGAAAATGTTACCCACCCATCCGCTCCCATCTTTCCCGCCATTCTTCATTGTCGATCCAGGGTCGGCCATCGGTACGCGTGACGCCGCCGAAGATGGAACTGGATGGTCGCGGCTTGGGAGGTGGTGGTGCAGGCTCGGTCATGAGCCGAAC
>JAYVCO010000375.1:0-3717 GCA_043749935.1 Planctomycetia bacterium | reverse complement strand
CGCTCGATGATTTCGCCCAGGATGTTGCGGCCTTTTAGATTCTTGTGCTGTTGGCCGACTTTGGTGGGATAGTTGAAAAGTCCCACGTGCGACTGGCCATAGGCCACGATCGATTGGGCCCGCGACTTGACGAGCATCTCGACGTACTGATCGGCATTGAACTCGGAAAGGAACCGTTCGTCCCAGTCCGGAATGTGCATGTCGATCACGGCCCGACGATAAGCCGTTTCGTACCAGTTCTTATGACCCAACAGCATCGGTTGCCTTTCGTCGAGATTCCGAGAAATGGGCGGATCGGAGTTGAGTGTAGAAGCGGGCCTACGGAATTGCAAATTGGCGGATCAGCACGGGCCGATAGCAACCAGGTCAAGTATGACGGGGAGAATCGTTGACACTGGCGGGCGGGAGCGTAATGATCAGTGAAACTGCTCGAAGGTTGAGCGGCCAGTCATTTCTTCACGAAAGTCGACTAACGATGATCGCTCGCCGTTTCGCTTGGTTGTTGTGCCTGCCTCTGTTAGTGGGTTGCGGAGGCACGTCAAGCGACGGCGCAAATGCCGCGAAACCCACGCGGGACAAACTGTTGATCGCCGTCGTGCCCAAGGCAACTTCCCACGAGTTTTGGAAATCGGTCCATGCCGGTGCCGTTAAAGGGGCGCTGGAGGCCAATGTCGATATCGTTTGGAAAGGCCCGATTACGGAAAGTGATCGTGAAGCGCAAATCAATCTGGTGCAGGATTTCGTGGCGCAGGGGGTCGACGGCATCTGCCTGGCCCCGCTCGACTCTCAGGCTCTCATTCCCGTGGTCCACGAGGCCCGCGCCGTAATGATTCCAACCTTGATTTTTGACAGCGGTTTGGATGACGCCGCCGAGATCGTGAGCTTCGTGGCGACCGACAACTATCATGGCGGCCAGATTGCCGCGCGCCATTTGGGGAAATTGCTGGGCGGCAAAGGCCGCGTGATCATCCTGCGATATGCCGTGGGAAGTCAAAGCAGCGAGCAGCGCGAAGAGGGTTGCCTCGAAACGCTCAAGCAGGAGTTTCCCGAGATTGAGATTCTCTCTTCGAACGAGTATGCCGGCGATTCAGCCGACAAGGCTCTGGTCAAATCGCAACAACTGCTGTTATCGTTCGGCGATCGCGTCGACGGCGTCTTCACTCCGGCGCAACATGTCTCGACCGGAATGCTCCGGGCGCTGGAAGAACAAGGATTAGCCGGCAAGGTCAAGTTTGTCGGGCTCGACGCTGGTCCGGAGCTTGTCCAGGCCCTGCGATCCGGAAAGATGCACGGCATCGTGCTGCAAGACCCGGTAGGGATGGCCCGGTTGGCCGTCATGACCTTGGCTGCGCATCTGCATGGCGAAAGAGTCGAGTCGCGCATTTCGACCGGCGAGACTCTGGCCACGCCGGAAAACATGGACGAGCCGGATATCCAGAAGCTGCTCGAGCCGGAACTGATCGACTAATAATGGGTCACCGAATTCAGCCACTTTTTCGGCGCAATTGATCCGCGGAGACCATCATGTAGATGGAGTCGCCCGTGACCACTTCACGGCCTTCGCCGTCGGTCACGATCGCTGAAGTGTGTGTGATCAGTCGACCGACGCGCGGAGCGCGCGCCTCACTATAGACCATTCCGCTGGTGACCGGTCGGAGATATTTGATTCGCAGGTCGACCGACACCAGGCGTCCGCCCTTGGCCTTGGCCTCCAGGTATTGTGGCGTCAGCAGGATCGAATGCGCGATCGAAGTGTCGACGAGCGCGGCGAGAGCGCCACCGTGCAAGATGCCCGCGGGCTGAATCAGATCGGGACGCCAGGTCATGCCGATTTTCGCTCGACCCGGCTCGACCTCGATTAATTCGAAGCCCATCAATTTGAAAAACGGGAAACTCGCAAAGAAATCGAGAAGCTCTTGTCGTTCGCGAGAGACGTTCTCGGGAGACGCATAGTCGTGTTCGGCCATCACGGGAATCCACGTTCGCAAAGCTATCAAGGCGTTCAGGAAACTGTCTTACGGGTGGGCCAAGGCCACCGGCCGCAGCACCTTATCAGAATTTACTCGATTTGACACGGGCCGACGATGACTCTCCCCGCGCCCCGTCGTGCATTCGAGTCAGTTTTTGGAGTCGCTCGGCTACTGGCCGAAATGCACAATTACGGTTATTGAAAAATAAGCCCGACAGGCCTGACCGCTTTCTGGCTAGATTCGACATTCGGGACCTATCGAAACAAGCCGCGCAGCCGTTCATCCGCATTCCAAGGAGCCGCGATGCTGAAAAGAGATCTGTGGTTGCGTGTCGCGGTGATTGTCGGCAGTCTCACCGCGATGGTTTCGCTCACACCGTCACTATCGAAGTGCGAATCGTACAGCGTCGATGGCGTGCATTCGAGCGTGCTGCGTGGGAGTTTTCCGTTTCTGTTGCCAATTAGCTTGGCGCACCTGCCCTAAGTTCCTGTCTGGACCCAGAATAGGCGTTCAGCAGGCTGGCCGCTCAAAGAAGGGCAAGCGGTCTTCGCAGCACCATTCGCGAGCAGGCAAGAGATCCTACAGAAACGGAGGTTTGTGCAAGATTATGAATTGCTTACTGGCCACGGCGTGCGGCCCCTTGGCTCGGTGGCGAAGCCTATGCCAGCATGTCTGGGATCGCGCACGCACTGGGCTAGGTTCGCACATCGATTGTGCAGGTGTCGGCTCCAAAGGGCCGGTTTCGTCAAAAAACCCGCAGTGGCACGGAATTCGCAATAGGGCAGAGGCACAATTGTCGCTCAGCGACCAAACCTCTAAGGTCACAATCAATGATTGCCAGTGCCAGCGAGTCTCTCGAGTACGAATTCGTCGCCACCTACGATCGCAAGGTCCACGCCGCTGCCTCAGCCGCCCTGGCCGCCAGCAAATATGTGGCGCTTCGCCGGCTCTGTTGCCGAGTTCGCGAGGGCGTAGTCGAGATTTCTGGCACGGTAGGCAGCTTCTACCTCAAGCAACTTGCGCAGGCAGCCGTGCTGCAACTCAACCCGGCCACCACGGTCCTGAACCTTGTTGAGGTCAATGGCGAGTCGTCAGTGCTGATCGCCACGGGCTGTAATCCGCCCAACATTGACTGCGGACGCTAGTGTTCCCGGCTATTGCCCCAGCAATCGTCCGCGACATCTAGGCCGACTTTCTTCTCGTTGTGAGGGCGCATGGTCATTTGGCCGCTTCGGCCATGCGAACGCCCCGGACATACTTGTGGCACTCGACACACTTGACCGTCATTTCGTTGAAGGCAATCGTCGATTTTTCGAGATTGTGCTTCTTGGCCATGTCGGTCAATTTGTCGGCGGCATGGCGAAACTTACGGCTGTATTCGACGTACTCGGGCGTTTGCAATACTTGCCAGGTTTCGGCCAGGCTCAATAGGCTCATTGCTTCAGAGTGCTTGACGATCGCGTCATAGTCTTCCAGCACTAGTCCTTGAAGCACATTCTGCGAGTGCTTCAGTTTGACACGCATGAAGTCCTGCAACGTTGTCTGCGGCTCTCCATGACCGCCTGGCGCCAGCCACGAGCCGAGTATCATTCCCAGCACGCCGATCGTGATCCATCGTTTCATCGCGAACTCCTTGCAGTGGAAGGTCTTAATGTCCTTGCGATGGGTCTAAATCCCTCGCCTTCAGGCGAAACCTTTAGGTTCTTCGTTTTTCTAGAAATTGGGGTTGGAGAAGCATCGAACGAGT
>JAYVCO010000374.1:0-2503 GCA_043749935.1 Planctomycetia bacterium | reverse complement strand
AGAGAACAACCCCCTGAACGTCCGTGACGCTCCGCGGCTCAGTTCAACGGCGTCTTATCGGTCATCGCTACGCGACGACACGATAAGACGCTACTTGTTGTGCCGGAAGGGCGCGAAAAATAGCTACGTCGATGCCGGGCCGACAACAATCTGCCGAACTACCCGTCCGGCGGCGTCTCGCGCACCAGAGCACTGATTTTTTTGAAGGTCGGCGTGCCGGAGACCTGGCACCATTCGAACAGGGCGGACTCGGTGGTCGTCAGGGTCGCGCCGGCCGATTCCATTCGCTTCAGCCCCGTTTCGTAGTCCAGCGGATATCGCGACCCGACGGCGTCAACGGGGATGAATACCTGGTAGCCATTGGCCAACAGGTCCATGACGGTCTGTTGAACGCAAACGTGGGCCTCGATGCCCGAGACCATCACTTTGCTCACGCCCAACTCTTCCAACCGAGCGGCAAACGGCTCGCAGCCGCCGCAACTGAAAGTGGCCTTGCTCGGGATCGCGCCCAATCGGCTAGCCAACTCGGGCACCGTCGGGCCAAGCCCTTGCGGGTATTGTTCGGTCGCTAGCGTCTTGAGCCCCACCGCCTCGGCTCCATCGAGCAGACGTCGCAGATTCCAAAGAATTCTCTTGGCCCCCGAGATCAGCGGCATGAGCTTTTCTTGAACGTCCACCACCACCAGGGCGGTGTCCTGCGGGTTCATTAGTTCGGGACTGCGGACGAGGGTCTTGGAGCTGCTCATGGGCGTCAACATACCGAAAAGGCAACGTGCCTTCTATCGCTGTTAAACCTTGCCATATTTTTCTTTGCGGTCGGCGGAAGGTGCCAACTGGAGGGGGGAGAACGCATCAACATATCAATACACGTCGACAAATCTGCTTGCAAGATGGCCGCTGGCAGGGGATAATCGCGTCCGTTCGCGCAGGTGCAGTTTTGTGAACACGAATGGATTTTGAAATACCGGGAGACCAAGCATCATGATGAGCTGGAAAACTCTGATTGCTGCCATCGGCATTCTATCTGCTCTGGGAAGCTTGCAGCGGGTTTTTGCCGCCGAGCCGGCCACGGCCGCCGTGGCTGCAAGCCCTGCTGCCGCAGCCCCCGCCACCCCAGAAAAGCCTCGCGTGCCCGGCTTGGGTGATCCCGGCCAGCTCCTGGAAGTGCTGATTGAAAGCGGCCGCACCGTCGACGGCGCGTTCACGCTCGATGGCCAGGATGCCCGGCAACAACTCGTGGTGACCGGCAAATATGCGACCGGACAGTTGCGAGATCTGACGACAAAAGCCACCTATGAAGTCGCTCCAGCGGGAATAGTCACGATTGATAGCACGGGCCTCGTGACCCCGGCGGCCGATGGTTCGGCCACGATTACGGCCAAAACAGAGCAGGGAATCGTCGGCACGATCAAAGTCAACGTGATCCATTTCGGCAATGACCCGCAGGTGAATTTTCCCAATCAAGTCGTGCCGATCTTCACCAAACTCGGTTGCAACAGTGGCGGATGCCACGGCAAGGCCAGCGGTCAGAACGGGTTCAAGCTGTCGCTGCTGGGCTTCGAGCCCACCGAGGACTATGAACATCTGGTCAAAGAGGGCCGCGGCCGGCGACTTTTCCCGGCTTCGCCCGACAAGAGCCTGCTGTTGCTCAAGCCGATCGGCGAAATGCCGCACGGCGGCGGAACCCGGATGGAAGCCAACACGCATTCCTATCGCTTGATGCGTCGTTGGATTCTCCAGGGCATGCCCTATGGAAATGCCGACGACCCGACCGTCGCCAAGATCGAAGTTTTCCCGACCGAACGCACCATGGCGCAGCATGCGGAGCAGCAGTTGCTGGTCATCGCGCACTACACCAATGGCGCCACCGAAGACGTGACGAGCACGGTCAAATTTGAGCCCAACAACCCGGAACTGGCCGAAGCTGGCGCGACTGGGCTGATCAAGACGCTCGATTTGACGGGCGACGTGGCGATCATGGCCCGCTATCAGGGACAGGTAGGCGTCTTCCGCGCGATGATTCCGCTGGGCGCGCCCGTGGAAAGCACTCCGCCGCCGAAGAACTTCATCGACGAGTTGGTCTTCAAGAAACTGAAAACATTGGGCGTGCCGCCATCGGCTGTCTGCGATGACGCCACGTTCTTGCGGCGCGCCGCGGTCGATATTGCTGGCCGGTTGCCGACGCCAGAAGAAACGCAAAAGTTCCTGGCCGACACGAGTGCGAACAAGCGCGATCAATGGGTCGATACGCTGCTGGCCAGCACCGATTACGCCGATTTCTTCGCCAGCAAGTGGAATTCAATCTTACGCAACAAGCGGCGTCAGGAGACGTTCGCCCGCGGAACGCGCATTTTCCACGATTGGATTCGCGACAACCTGCACAACAACGTTCCCTACGATCAGATGGTGCGCCAATTGGTGACCGCAACGGGCGAAATCGGCCAGAATCCGCCAGTCGCCTGGTATCGCGAGGTGAAAGACACCAACGAGCAGGTCGAAGACA
>JAYVCO010000373.1:0-9875 GCA_043749935.1 Planctomycetia bacterium | reverse complement strand
CGTCACCCCATCCCCCTCCAGCGCTTCGGCATGCACGTGCTCGAAGATGCGGCGATTGTATTCGTTGTGCGCTAACAGTTGCTGGCGATAATTCGCGTCGCTTCGCTCTCGGGCCTTCACGCTAAATGTATCGACACCGTCCGGATAAGCGCGAAACAGGATTACCGGTCCCACGTTTTCGCCGTTGAGCACCGTCAAATTCGGATGCGATTCGATCATTTCGCGCAGGACCTCGGCCATTTCCACGGCGTGGCCCAATAGCGTGCGATAGCCCTCTTTGCCCAGCGTGAGCAAATTGGCCAGCGCGGCCATTGGCCCGATCCCGCTGCGGCTGGTTTCGAGCGTATACATGCCAGGATGATGGTCGCCCGACTGATACAGATAGGGCATCGTCTCGCGGCTGCGCGCAATGCGGTCGAACTCTGCGCGATCGCGAAACAACACTAGCGACGAAATGTAAGGCGTGTAACCGGTCTTATGGAAGTCGATGCCGATCGAATCGGCCAATCGCAAGTGCTGGATGTCGTGCTGAGCCGCTGCTAAGGCCCGCACGGTTCGACCTCGAAACCCCAGGGGGTTTTGCAAGAAATCGTAGTCGTTGAACACCGACCAGGCCCAGCCGATCACGGCGTCGGCGTGCAGATGTGGCAGATAGGGGAGCGCAAATTCTTCGGCCAAGCGCCGGCGCATTGCGTCGATGGCTTGCAGATCGTCGACGCCGAAAGCGTCGGTCGAACCCATCGTGGCGACGATCGCCGCGATCTTTTTTCCCGCAGCCAGCGCTTCGCGCGCGGCTTTTTCCAAAAGCGGAATCTGCACCGAATTGTCCAAGTGGGTTGGTACGCAGACGACATTGTCTTGACCGATTCCCAGCCAAGACGCCACGGTCAGGCATGAGTAGTGGCTGTGGTGCGAGGCCAGCACGATCGCGTCTTCCTTCAATCCGCCGCGGCCCGAGCCGGGCGCGGCTTTTTCCAGCCCGACTTTGATTCCATAGAGCAAGCCGCCGGTGCCGCCAAAGGTGAACACGCCGCCCGACGTCTGCGAATCGTAACCGACCAGGTCGGCCGTCATGGCCGTGGCGCGAACTTCGGCCTCGGAAAACAGCCGGCCACTCTCATCGCTGCACAGATTCGGATTATACGTCAGCGGCAACAGCACGCTGATGATGCTGGCAATCGTCGGATTCGGCACCACGTTGATTTGGCTGCGGGGATGCCCCCAAATGAACATGCCTTGTAGATACCGGACCAGCTGGGGAATCACTGCTTCCAGTGTTTGGCCCTGTTCATCGACTCGACCAGTGCGGGCCTGTTTATAATCCGGCTCTGTGGGGATGCCCAGGATTGGCGCCTGCGTTTTGAGCGCATCCACCTGATCGAGTGCCCGCAGCATCGAGAACACGACATAGCCGTCGTGTACTGGATCGGAGACCGGTTGCGGAAAGGCTTTCCGTAGAGTCTCGAGCAATTGATGGTAATGAACGGTCAAAAAAACCTCGTTAACGGGCCTGCCTTCGCTGGCGAAACTGGTCGACAGTTACGGCGGCGATAATGATCGAGCCGATGATGATTTCCTGGATCGGGTTAGGCTGCTTGAGCGCGGTGCAGCCACTAGATATTACTTGCATGATTAGCGCTCCGGTCAAGGTCCCCACGATCGAACCTCGGCCGCCGCTCAAACTTCCGCCGCCAATCACGACCGCCGCGATGATGGGCAGTTCCTTGCCGGTGCCCGAGGTTGGGTCACCGATCGTCAACCGCGCGAATTGATAGAGGCCGGCGACGCCCACGAAAAACCCGGCAATCGTATACACCGCGATCCGCGTCAGCGGCACGTTGATGCCACACAGCCGGGCCGTCGACTCGTTCGATCCGACGGCAAACACGTGGCGGCCGAACACGGTGTATCGCAGCACGGCCGAGACAATGATTGCCAGCACCAACAGCAGCCAGATGCCCGGCGGCACCAGCATCCATTCCTGCTGGATGCGCGGACTGAGCAGATCCTTCATCCACGCGGGCACCTGTGCGGGCATGGGCCGCACCATCGTATTGTGGCCGATGATCTTTCCCAGACCCAGGTAGATGGTCATTGTTCCCAGCGTCACGATAAAGGGCACCACGCGCAAAAAGCTAATCAGCGCACCGTTGATGAACCCCGCCAGGCAACCGGTAGTCAGTGCCGCCAGCACGGAAACCGCTGGCGAATAACTTTCGCGCAGGAACCAGGCTAGCACCGTCGCGCTAAGCGCCATCGTCGTGCCGGCGGATAAATCGATGCCGGCCGAGATGATGATTATCGTCATGCCCAAGGCCGCCACGGCCACGGTGGCGGACTGCACCAATACGTTCTGGGCATTCTTGAGCGTGGCAAACTTGCCGCCGTCCGATTGCAGGTTGTCGGCAATCGTGAACACGCCCACCACGAGCACCAGCGCCAAGAACGGGCCGACGGCAGTGCGCAGCAATTCTCTGCCACGTTGGCCAGGTGGAGCGAGCAATTCGGTGCTGAGAGAATTCATTGCGAGACCGCCTCCACGCCCAGAGCACAACTTAGAATCGAAGCAGAAGTCCACGCGGCTGCGGGACGAATCTCGCGCAATCGGCCGCGCGCCATCACTCCCACTCGATCGCAGACGCTGAGCAGTTCGGTGAAATAGGAGCTCACGAAGATAATCGCTTTGCCTTCGGCCGCCAGTTCGGCCATCAGCCGGTAAATCTCTGATTTCGTGCCGACGTCGATGCCACGCGTCGGTTCATCGAGCAGCAAGACTTCGGCATCCTGGTGGAGCACGCGTGCCAACGCGACTTTTTGTTGATTGCCGCCGGACAGGTGCTCGACCGTTTGCTCGGTCGATCGTGCTTTGATGTTCAGCGCCTGCATCCAGCGGTCCACGGCCGCTCTCCGCCGCCGCAAATTGAGCCAGCCCCAACGACTGTAGGGAGTCAGCCGGCTGTAGGTCATGTTGTCCGCGATCGTTTCGCGCTGCGCGAGCCCTTCGCCTTTGCGATCTTCCGAGACCAGGCCCAGACCGTAGCGAATTCTGGCATGCGGCGTGGCGCGGGGCATGTTTCCCAAGACCCGCACGGTTCCCTGACGAACCGGATCGAGCGCTAGCAAGCAGCGTAACAATTCCGTGCGGCCAGCTCCCACTAATCCGGCGATGCCTAGAATCTCGCCGCGGCGCAATTGGAACGAAACGTCGTTGGGCGTGGCTCTGCCCGACAAATTATCGAGGGAAAGCACGACATCGCCCGGCGGATGGGGAACTGAGGGAAACAACTCTTCGACTTTGCGGCCGACCATCAGCGAGACAATTTCGGTTTCGGTCACGCCGGCGAGCGGTCCGCTGCCCGCCACCGCTCCATCGCGTAGCACGGTGTAGCGGTCGGCAATCCGGCGGATTTCCTCGAGAAAGTGGCTGATATAGATAATCGCGATGCCGGATCGCTTGAGTTTTTCTATCACGCGAAACAGATTCTCGACGTCGTGCTGCGTCAGCGAGCTGGTCGGTTCGTCGAACACGATCACCTCGGCCTCGATCACCAACGCCCTGGCAATTTCCACCACTTGCTGATCGGCCACCGAGAGCAGCCGTACGGGAATGTCCAACGGCAGGTCTTCTCGGCCCAGCAAGGCCAAAGCCTGGCTCACTCGCCGCACGTGGGCCGTACGACGCACGAGCCCCAAACGGTGTTGCTCTTGGCCGAGCATGACGTTCTCGACGACGTTCAAATCGCCGGCTAGCGTCAGCTCCTGATAGATCATGGCGATGCCGGCCAGGCGAGCCGCGTGGGGGCCTTTGGGAGCGTAGCGTTGTCCGGCCAACTCCATTTGTCCACGATCCGGAGCGACGGCGCCGCTCAAGATCTTCATCAAGGTGCTCTTTCCGGCCCCGTTTTCGCCGATGAGCGCCAACACTTCCCCGCCGCGCGCCTCGAGCGACACGCCAACCAGCGCGTGCGTTGCACCGAAGCTCTTGCTAACCTCCGCCATCCGCAGCAGCGCGGTTTCCATGCTCTCTCGCCCGCTAGTGGCAGTGCCACAAACATTTTGCCTGTGCCTTCGTGCTCTGGCCCGCACGAACTCCCGCGGGATTCGTGCTCGCGTGAAAACGGGCACCCGGTTGGAACTTATTGGAAGGCGTCCTAGTCAGCTTGTTCCGGTTCGAGTAGTTTCTTGATTTCCGGACGATCCATGTTTTCCGGCGTGGCCATGACTTCTCCGGTCGGCACGCGCTTTTCGATGATTTCGCCGCGTAGGTGCGCGACCAGCGCTTTGACGCTCAGATATCCCATCGCCACCGGGTCTTGTAGCACCAGGCCGTGAATCTTCTTTTCGGCCATCGCTGGAATCAATTGTGGTCCGGGGTCGAAACCGATGAACGTGACCTTGCCGGCCAGTCCTTCTTGCTCGAGCGCGGCCAGCACGCCCATCGTATCGGGCTCGCAGACCGAGAAGATGCCATTCAATCTGTCGCCAAATTGGTTGCACAGTTGCAGAGCTTTGTTTTGTGCCTCGATCGCCGTGGTGCCCGAGTATTGGTCGTCGGAAAGCATCACAATTGCTGGGAATTCCTTGTGAATCGTATCCAGGAAACCCTGTTCTCGCTGTTCGGTGCTCTCGCTGCCCACGTTATAGCGCAACAAGATCACGTTGCCTTTGCCATTCAGGCGGTTGCCGATTTCGCGAGCAGCTAGCGCTCCACCGCGATAGTTGTCGGTGGCTACGTAACTGACGATGATCGATTCGTCGGCCAATCCGCTATCGAAGATGACCGTGGGAATCTTGCTCTCTCGGGCGTGGACCACCGAGGGAATCAGGGCCGTGGAGTCCAACGGAGCCAGGACAATGCCGTCGACTCCGCGGGCGACGAAGTCCTGGACAACGTTGATCTGTCCTTCGCGATCATTTTCGAGCAAAGCCCCTTTCCACTGGATATCGACGTTGCCCAACTCCTTGGCGGCCTTAAGCGCGCCAGCGTGGACCGATTTCCAGAAGACGTGCGTGGTTCCCTTGGGAATCACCGCGATTTGGAGTCGCTTGGCTCCGCCATTTTGAGCTTGGGTCGTTGAGCTACTGGAGGACTCCGAGCGATTGCAGCCCGCGGCCAGTAGCAAGAGCAGTCCACTCAGGACATAACGGCACATGCGTGGTTCCTTACGCGAAGCGAAAGAACGTCGAGTGATGGGCTGCGAAGTGCTGTGCAACGCCGGGGGCCGATTTTGGGCTTATAGGGACTTGGAGTCAGGAATGGTCGGAACGTCGCGGGCCACCGCGGGAATTGCCGGTGCCTCGGCCGCGACCGCCGCGACCCCTGCCACGCGGCGGACCGGATTTCGGATTCTTGGCGCGGGCCTCCATGTTCACAGAAACGATATAGCCGATCGCTTCTTCCCAAGCGGGGATCGCCCGATGGCTGTTCTTGTCCACTTGCGACTCGGCTTCGTCGTCGCCAATGTCATCGCCTCCGCTAACAGCGGCGAAGTCAACGTCCTCTTGATCTTCCTCGTCATCGATTAGCTGTTCTGAAGGTTCGCGTTCTGAATCTTCCGCGGCTGTCCCCTTTGGCTCATTGCCTTCTTCACGCTTTTTGTCTCGTCCACGTCCCGAGCCGCGACGCCGGCGCCGTTTCGGCCGGCCCTTGGGCTCGCGCTCTTCGCCAGGCACGGCCGAGGCCTCACCAGCTTCCTGATCGCTTGTCGAGTCCGACAAGTCGCTTGCGCCTGTCAAACTTTCGCCGGCATCGTCTCGCTCGTCCCCCTCGGGCTGAATTCCGCCTGCCTGATGCTCCTCGCCGCTAGCCAGTGGTCGATCGCGTTTGCTTCGTCGCCCGCCACGTCGGCGTCGGCGTCGCTTGCGGCCCGTGCGTTCTTCATCGCCGGGCTGGCCTTCGGCTCCAGCTTGCTCCGGCGTGCCCTCGGTCTCGTCCGTCTCTACCAACTCGGCGTCAATGATTTCTTCGTCGAAGAACTCGTCCACAGCTTCAGGGACCGGTTCGCGGCGCTTCGGGGGCTCCGGCGCTTCGCGTCGAGGTTCACGAGCCGCTGGACGAGGCTCGCGCGGTTCGCGTTCCTTTCGCCGCGAGTCGACCTCGCGCTCATTAGAACGCGGCCTGGGCGCCTCACGTGTTTCCGGTGTCTTGCGCGGCTCGACGGCGGGTCGGACCGGTTGCTCCCGGGGGGGCACCGTCGGTTGTGCAGTAGTGGGCTGTCGAGTCGGCTGAGGCTGTTGCACCGTGACTTGTGGCACAGGGGTTTGCTGTACCGCGGAAGGCTCAATTCCCAACTGGTTCGCCAGTTGCGACCAATCGGCGCTACGCGCCGTGGTCGGGGCCATTGGCTTTTTCGCCGGCTGCGCGGCTGGCCGCGGCGGTGGATTTGGTGTGGCCGCTTTCGGGGCTTCGGGGGCTTTGTTATCGGGCTTCACCTCGGCCCCGATTTGAGATGCCAGCGAATTCCAGTGGTCAGGATTACTCATCTTTGAAAGTTACCGATTGTTGGAAGGCCCCGCCCTAAATCGAAGGGCTGCGTCCGTGCTGAAGAACTTGTAGTATAGGGCCTCGATCAGACACTGGAAAGTCGTGTAACCGTCTCCAAATTGATTGCAGCCGGCCCTTTGTTACCGCGCCCGGTTGCCCGGCGGCAAGCGGTAATCTAAAACCAATGGCCAAATATGAACCATAGACCTCCACGCGCGCCCTTTCGCGGCGGGCGGGATATTTACGGGTCTGAAATTCTTCGCTTCGAGGCTTTAGAATGAAATCCTTGCGATACGGGATCGTCGGCGGCGGCTTTATCTCGGCCTTTCAGTTGCGGGCGTTGCGCCAGGTCCGCGGCGTGGGGGTGGCCGGGCTTGTCTCTCGTCGCCCGCCCGAGCAGTTGGCGGCGTACGTCCGCGAACACGGCTTGGGCGAAGGCCGTGTCTTCGGCAGCATCAAGGAGATGGCCCCGCACGTCGACGTGATTGCCATCTTTGCGCCAAATTTTGCCCGCGTCGAGATGGTCGAGGAAGTGGTGGCCGCCGTCAAAGCCGGCGCGCGGCTCAAAGGAATCATCTGCGAAAAGCCGCTGGCGCGCAA
Source organism: Planctomycetia bacterium (assembly GCA_043749935.1). Classification (GTDB taxonomy): domain Bacteria; phylum Planctomycetota; class Planctomycetia; order Pirellulales; family PALSA-1355; genus PALSA-1355. Next base: position 2,791 of record JAYVCO010000373.1, on the reverse strand, counting down.
TCTGGCCGAGGCCCGTCGCGTGCTGAAGCTGGTCGAAGACATCAAACTTCCGCACGCGTACTTCGAAAACCAACTCCACATGAAGTCGATGCAGGTCCATCGGACCCAGCTTGCACCGATCATGGCGGCGATGGGTGCGCCACTCTTGACCCGATCGGGCGAAGAACACGCCGGACCGCACAATCCCTGGTTTTGGGACCCGACACGGCAAGGGGGCGGCGTGATGAGCGACATGGGCTGCCATTGCCTGGCGGTCGGCTGGTATGCGCTGACGCCGCCCGGCAAGCCGGCCTGCTTTTTGGAGCCACAGAGCGTAATGGCCGACCTGTCGCTGCTCAAGTGGGGCCAGCCGCGGTGGCGCAAAGAATTGCTCGACAAGCACGGCGTTGATTACGGTCGCACGCCCGCCGAGGATTTTGCGACCGGCATGGTCACTTACAAGAATCCCGAGACGGGCCAACTCGTCAAAGGTCAATTCACAGTCTCTTGGATGTACGACAAACAAGGTCTGCGCCTGGCGCTCGACGGCATCGGGCCCGGCTACGCCTTCGAGATGAACACGCTACGCTCGCCCCTTGAGATTTTCATCGGCGACGCGGCGGCCGCAGCCACTTCAGACGCCGAGTTGGCGCTCGAAAAATCGCAAGCCAGCCGAGGCTTGTTAGCCGTGCAAAACAACGAGGCCGACCTGTATGGCTACACCGACGAAAATGAAGACGCCGTGGCGGCATTTTCCCAGGGCCGCGCGCCGCTGCTCGATTGGCATTACGGAGTGGAAATCGTGCGTTTGACGATGGCCGCCTATCTTTCGGCCGAGCGACGCGCGACCGTCGACTTGACCGATCCGGCCACCGCCAAGGTCTTGGAAACCTACGTGCCGCTGATCCAACAAGGTCGCGGCGCCGAAGTGCTGGGGCGTTGACCCCGGAGTGCAAGCTGCGATTGTCGGCCGCATTGCTGGCAACTAGAATCGTGGAATGGCTCGGAGCCGAGCCGCCTTCATTTATGTTCTTTTCCTAGGCCGGAGCCGCCATGACGCACGAACGACCTGAAATCAAGCAATGGTTGACCGAGCGTGGATATCCGCCGGCCGCGATCGAAAAAATTCTTCAGCGCCTCGATCAGTTCGATTCACGCGTCAACCGCGAGAGCGTTTTTGATGCCATGGAAACCGGCGAGCTCGATATGGATGCCTTGATCAAGGAAGTGCTCAAAGAAGAGTGATCTTCCTCGCTCACTATCAGAAGCGGATGGTTTCTCAGCGAGACACGTGCCCGGCATGTGAGTTATTGGCCGCGGTCAAATGCGCTTCAGACAGGTGAAAGTCAATGACCAGCGGCAGGTGATCGCTGGCCGCCTTGGCCAGACTGCTGCGCACCACACGCGCGGCGCGCACGAAAATGTTGCCGCGACAAAAAGCTTTGTCGAGCGAGCCCATTGGAAAGTAGGCGGGGAACGAGCGGAACCGCGAAATAGGCGCGGTGACGTGCGCAAACCCATGTCGGGCAAAGGGACCGGCGGCCAACGTGTTTCGCCAGTCGTTGCAATCGCCCGCGATGAGCACTGGCAGGTCGCCGGAGTGGCGAAACAGCGAGTGCGAAAGCAAGTGGTCGACTTGCCAATGCCGTTCCTTCTCAGCCAGGCCCAAGTGCCAGTGAACTAGCTGCAGCGGACCCTCGGGCGTCTCGATCACGACTAACTGCGCCCCACGCGGCTTCTTGGCGCCTAGCCGCAAGGAGATCTGGTGGCCCGAGTGGAATGGCCAGCGCGAGATGATCAGGTTGCCATAGCCGCCGGTTTTCAGCCGAACCGTCGTTTGTCTAAGCGAGGCTACGGCGTTGAAATGCCGGGCCAGCAGATGGGGCTGGTCGTGAAACCGGGAGCGGCGGACATTGTGATCGACCTCCTGCAGGCAGATCAGATCGGGGTTTTCCTCCTCGATCACGTCGATGACACGCTGCAAGTCGTAACGCCGATCCCGGCCACCAATTCCCTTGTGGATGTTGTAGCTCAGTATCCTCATCGTTGCCGTTTGCCGTTTCTCCGCCTTAACCAGCCGGGGCAGCCACACCAAACATCACTTATTTCACCGCAAACTTACTACACAGACGCACCCTGCGCCCAATCTCCTTCGCGAAGCCCACCAAAAGCTTGCCAGCAGGCTGTGGTCCGGTTAGTTTGGACCTGCTTTTGGGAATGTCTGGGCTGCCGGCTTTTTATTCGCGAAGGAGTTCTCGGCATGGTTCGTTTGGCCGCCGCCGTCGTCATTATACCGTTTTTTACAGCCACGTTTGTGTCGGCTGCCGAGCTGCCGGCCTCTTCCAGAGTGACGCCTGTCAAGTTGCTGGAAGTCGGTCACTATTGCGAAGGCGTGGTGTTCGACGCCCAAGGGCAGGGCTATGTTTCGCATGGTGAGGTGATCGAGCAGTTTACGCTCAATGGCGATGCCAAGTTTTGGGCCAAGACCGGCTCGCCCAACGGTCACAAGATTCTGGCGGACGGCACGCATCTGGTGTGCGATGCCAGTCGCCACGCGATGTTGCACTTGTCGGCGGACGGCAAAATGCTGGAGCCCGCCTCGAAAGAGTGCGACGGAAAACCGCTGCGCGGACCAAACGACTTGACGCTTGATACTCCCCACGGCGGGTTCTATTTTAGCGACCCGGGCGGATCGGACGACGTGAATATGATCGGCACGGTTCATTATGTCGATCGCGAGGGCAAGACCCACTTGGTCGACGAAGGTCTGGCGTTTCCCAACGGCATCGTGCTCACTCCTGATGGCAAGCGA
>JAYVCO010000372.1:0-14270 GCA_043749935.1 Planctomycetia bacterium | reverse complement strand
TGACGGTCGGGCTGACGACTTTTTGGTTCTGGTAGAAGTCAACCGCATTGTCGTCCAAATTACTGAGCACGATCTGCTGGCTGATCGTTTGCTCTTCTTCGACGTTCAGCGTCGCCGGCTTGCCCGGCTCTGCGTTGACGGAAAAACGGTATTTGTCGCGGGTCTTTTCGGCCGGCTTTTCCGGAATAACCAGTTTCCAATTCGGCTCGAACGGGAGCTCGATCAACACGGTCTTGGCCTTGGTGTCCGAATTCTTCACCGTGTACTTGTGCGTGCGGGCGAGCTTGCGCTGGATCTGCATGACCCCTTTGGTCAGCTTCACACTTAACAATTGTTCTGGCTGGCTTTTCGCCTCCGGGGCGACTTCGGTTTTCAGATCCAACGCATAGCTGATCAATCGCTCGGCGTGCGGGGCGAGGTCGTCGATCTTGGCATCGCCAGCATAGGCGCCGCCGTCGAACACGGTCACCGGACCTTGCATCAGGTGCAAAGCGGTCGAGTTGACCAAACGCAAACCGTTCAGCGGATGCTTGGCTTGCACAAATTCGTTGTAAATCGAAACCTTGTCGCCTTTGACTGTCTCATTGACGATCGGCAGCATGGCGGATTTCTGTCGCGCCAGAGTCACCGGCGTGCCAATGACATATTGGAAAAGTTCGCCGACTTCGCCGGCCTGGGCCGACTGGATTCCGCTATCGCTTAGAAATGCGTCGAGAGGGATGCCATCTTTATCAGCTTGCAATGCACGAGTCGATGCGGCGCCACCCATGCCGCCGCCCATGTTGCCGCGGAGGGCCGATTTGGCCATTCCCTTGCCTCCTAAAGCTTGTTCTGCCGCCGGCGCCGCTGGTGCATTCTGCGCCAATTGGCGGAACTTCTCGTCGGCGCTCGCCAGGTCCGGGCCATACGATTGCGGTCGCAGCGAGGAATAGAGGTTCAGCGTTTCGAGCGGCCGTTGGACGTAGAGCGGCTCGTACAGATCCATGCGATAGGAAATCGGCCGGCCGCTGACCAACGTCAGCGAGACATTGTTCCAATCGCCTTCGGTCGTGTTTTCGACGATCGCCCAGCCTTGCAAGAACGGGGCTTCTTTGTCGCTGAGCACCAGCCGATAGCTAATCTTCCAGACGGGCGTTTCCTGGATGTACGCCACACGCACGGGCCGTTTGCCCTTGCCCAACAGATTCAGCGTTACCGTTTTCTTGTCGGTATTGTGCCCCGAAGCCAAAACGTCGAGCGCTTGGCGCAGCTCGCCATCGAGCTTTTCGTTGAGCAGCTTGATGCGGCCGACGCTTTCCATCGGCACGCTGCGCAGCCCCTCGCTGGTCAGCAGATTGAGGAATTCGGCCTCGACCGTGTCATGGTCCTTGCCGACCTCTCGCTTGCGAGTTTCGACACCCAAGAGCACGCCCGTGATGGGCGTCGGTGCGTCGATCTGCACGCGCTCGCCACGAACCTGGCGCAGAATCGAGCCCAACGTGGGGTTGTCGGTCAGGTCGATCGGAAAGGTCTGGAGCGTCTTGGTAATCGGATCTCGCGAACCATAGGTCACGGTCGAGATGGTGCCGCCGCCGCGATCTTCCAGGATCATGCTTTTCAGCAAGTCATTGATGTCGTCGACCCGAAACGCCAGGTCCAGCTTCGTATTGCCCTCGATGTCGCCCCGATGCTCGAAATAGGCCACGCCCGAGTTGAACATCACGACTTTGTTCAGTGGAAGCGTGCCGTTGGCTTTGTTGGCCTCTTCTTGAGCCAGCACGGCGCTAGGGACGAGGGTAGCTAGCGCACAGAGCGCCCAGGAGAGTGTACGAGTTTGTCGAGACATGGCTCAAAACTCCGATTTTGGGGCTTGAAGAGGAGAGCCGGTTCGAGCTCGGATGAACCCGGCCGGCTGCTCCGCGTAATTCTAGCTTTTTAGACGATTCCACAGCCCGGAAAGTTCCCTGGCTGCGGAAATTGGGCAAAAAGCGGCAGCCAGTGACGAAACCGGCCAGAACTGCGTTTCGCAAGTAATTTGCAAACCCAAGAGCCGGCAAAATCCTACCCGGCGAAAAGGCGACGAGCCGTTTCGATCGCCGTGATCGTGGCCAGCGAAAAGAAGAACACGCCGGAGGCCGCGAGCCCAAATCGGGCGAACCATCCCGGTCGTAGCGGCTTCGGCAGTAGCGTCAAGTTAATCACGAGCGTATGGATACAACTAAACCCAAGGGCGAAGTTCATGATGTTCGTGCCGACCATCAACAGCACCAGCGGCTTGCCGATCGCCAGCAGAAACACCCCGATCACCATGTATCCCACCAGCACGCCGAAATAGAGTTTCTTGATGTGCTTGGGATCCCACTCGCGCAGCCGCCGACTAGAGGTCCACACCACGTCGACCCAACGTCGGACCACGCCGTCGGTGGCTGTGGCCATTGCCGGCGCCAACACCAGGAATCCGCAGAGCAGCGTCATGTACCAGATGATCGAGCCAGCAGTCGAACCCCAGGCTTGCGACACGGCGTCGCTCACGCCGTCTGCGGTCATGCCCGCTGCATACCAATCGCTCACTTCGGTGCCGCGTCGCAGAAATTGCACAGAAAGCATGCTCGGCAGCGCCATGCCCAGAAAGCAGGCCGGCATCCAGACCACCAACTGATCGCGCAAGACGTGCCGACACCAATGGCGCCACCGCACGAGCGACTCTTTGCTGACCGCGAACACCATCCCGACGTGCGACAGCTCAATATTGTGCCCGCCGATCACGCTGGGAATGGCGCCGACGTGATGGCCCATTCCCCAACCTTGATCGCGCGTGTAGTTGCTGATGGGCGCGTTGGAAAGCCCGCCGTTGCCGGCAATCGCGGCGAAAGCAGCCAGCAGAGCTATCGTGCTAAAGTCGATGTCCGGGAACGAGCGACCTTCGAACAGGGCGGTAAAAACGTTCTCCAAATTATCGCCGTCGCGGATACCGTCCTTGTCGAGGTCCTCGAACTTGTCGGGCTTGCCGTCGTTGTCGATGTCCGCCCAAGCGTCGGGCTTGCCGTCACCATCCGTGTCGATCGTTGGCGCGAGCTTCCGTTCGACAACGTCCAGATGCCCGTCGTGATCCCAATCCTCGCCCGGATCGAGCACTCCATTGCCGTTTTGATCTTCGCCCCGTTGCACCGGCACGGTGCCAAACTTGACAAAGCCGCTGGCAATCTCGATCCAAGTCTGCCGGCTGGAAAAGAAAATCGCCACGAACAGCAAGAAGCCCAGCACGGTGACGACCTTGAACGACATGACTAACTTGAGCGTGTCGTAAATCTTGCCGCCGAAGATCAACGGGACCATGGCCCCGAAGAACACAAGAAAACCCAGTCCGCGCACGAGCGATTCGTCGTCTGGTCCGGAGGGAATCCGTTGCAAGTAGACGGCGGCCAGTGGCGTGGCCGCATTGGCGGCCAGATAGGGAAACACGGCGCCGAAATCGAGGAGCAAGTACATGAACAGCCAGAATCTCGGTCCGGGCAGCGTGCGGAACTTGCCCGTGAAAATCGGCTCGCCGGTGTACAGGGTGTAACGGCTGATCTCCATGTTGTAAAAGACCTGGCCGACGATGCTCAGCGTGGCCAGCCACATCAGCGCGCCGCCATAACGGGCCGTGACGGCCGGCCCGGCCAACCACTCGCCGCCGCCAATTGCCGACCCGCCCACCAGCAAGCCGGGGCCAAGCATGGCAAACCAGTTCTTCCACGTGAACTTCGGCGCGTCGACCAGTGTCCCTGTATTCCAGCGAGGCATCTCGTGAGTGCCGGGCCAGGGGGCCAGCGCCGGGGCGGATTCTTGCTCTAACGGCGCAATCGAAGCTTCGGCCATAACGGGCATCCGGTCCAAGTGATTACTAGAGTTCGAGCCGTCCCTAGCCGACACGTCGGGTATTCCAGCCCCCGACCGCGCGAGATCGTCGTCACGGGCGATTATCTTGTGCCGGCCGCTAATGCGCCGAGCCAGAAGTTATCCGGACCCCTTTACCGCGAGTCCAGTGAAACCGCCGATTTACCAATCACGTGTATAACCGGCGGTCCAGCCTCCGTCTACAGTCAGCACCGCGCCATTGATGTAGCTGGCCTCTGGCGAGACGAGAAAGGTTACGGCGTGGGCGATCTCTTCCGGCGTTCCTGGCCGGCCGAGGGGGACGTGCGAGAGTAAACTCTTGGCGACTTCGGTTTTGTCTCCTTCAGGACCGTAGAACAGGGCTCGCGTGCCGCGCGTGATGATCGAGCCAGGGGCCACGCAATTGGAAAGGATTCCTCGTGGTCCCAGTTCCAAGGCCATCGAGCGCGTGAGATTGACGACCCCCGCCTTGGCCGCCACATAGCCGCTTTGCAAACGCAATGGCACCAGCCCGGCCACCGAGGCGATATTCACGATGCGCCCGCCGCGCCGCTTGAGCATTTCCGGCACGACGGCTTTGGTGACCAGAAACACGCCCGTCAAATCAACGCTGAGAATGCGATTCCAATCGACTTCCGAATACTCGTGAATCGGTCGGCGATCTTTCAACGTATTGATGCCCGCATTGTTGATCAGGATGCTGATAGGCCCGAGTTGCTTCTGAGCTTCTGCGACACATGCCCCGAGCCGCGCCGAATCGGTCACGTCGCCGGCCAGCCCAATCACTCGCTGTTCGCCTGTCGATAGCTCGCTGGCGGTACGTTGGGCAGATTCGAGCTCGATATCGACAATCGCCACGGCGGCCCCGTTGCCGACGAGGCATTCGACAATGGCCCGGCCAATTCCTTGCGCGCCGCCGGTGACCAGTGCCACCTGGCCTTTCAGGTCGACTTGCATCGAGCGTGTTCCTTCGGACCTATCGGTGAGAGCGTTCCATCCCGAAATTCAGTTTCAACTGCGGGTCTTTGTCGGAGTCGGGGTTCAACTCTTTGAACAGCAGGCTCGGCTGAATGTCGCGGTTGTCCTGATACTTGTCGCTACAGTATTCGGTGATCTGGCCGCTGATTTCGTGGTAGAAAATCTGGCAAATCGGCACGCCGGGATAAACTCGGACCGGCTGGACGGCGAACATTTCCAGCGTCCAAAAGCCGCAAAAGCCCACGTCGCCAAATCCGGCCGTAACGTGTACGAACAATCCCAGGCGGCCAATCGATGAGCGGCCCTCGATCATCGGCACCAGCTCGTGCGTTTCCGTACGCTCCACGGTGCGGCCCAGATAGAGCTGACTCGGTCCGAGCACGAGTCCCTCGGGCGGAATCGTGATCCGCCGCACGCGATTCGGCTTGGCCATGTCGAGCACGACTTCCTCGTAGGTCATCAGCTCGTTGTGCAGCGTGAGGTTATAGCTGTTGGGATTGAGATTCGCCTCATTGAATGGGTCGATGATGATATTCGACCCCAGGCGACGACGAATTTGATGGCCGGAAAGAATCATGGCACTAGGCGATATTGAGGGAAGAAACGAAACATCCGGTCAAGCTGGGTCAGCAACTCCGATTCTCGGACAGACGTCACTCAGGGGACAAACTTCACATCTTGGCTTGCGCGCAATACAAACCTGACGGCCGTGGGCGATCAACCGATGTGCCAAACCAATCCACTCCCGCTTGGGCACCTGCTCGATCAAGTCGCGTTCGATCTTTACCGCGTCGGCGTGTTTTGTCATTCCCAAGCGTCGGCTGAGCCGGGTAACGTGGGTATCAACCACCACGCCGGTTGGGATTCCAAAGGCCGTTCCCAGCACGACATTGGCCGTTTTGCGGCCCACGCCCGCCAGCTTGACCAAGGCATCCAAATCCTCAGGCACTTTTCCGTCATGCTGCTCGACGAGCTCCGTGCAACAGGCCTTGATGTTCTTGGCCTTATTGCGAAAAAACCCGGTGCTCTGAATGGCTCGCTCCAAATCGGGCAGCGGCGCGGCTGCAAAGGCCTTGGCGTCGGGATATTTCTTGAACAGGTCCTTGGTGACGATGTTCACTCGAACGTCGGTACATTGGGCCGAAAGGATCGTGGCCACCAGCAACTGAAGCGGCGTGCGGAAATTCAGCGCGCACTCGGCCTCCGGGTAGGCCGCACTGAGACACTTGACGATCTGGGCCGCATGGCGTTTGGCTTCGGCGCTGGCGACCATGCGGGGCCTGGCAATTGTGGGCAAAGTCGTTTCGCTCTCGAAAGAGAAGCCAAAGAAAGATCCATCCCTCGCGGGGTCAGCTAATTGTCCCGGAACCGGCGTGAGCATGTCAAGTATGCGGGCAGTGCCGGCTTTCGACATAAATCGACGATGCGTTTTGATATCGTTGGATTTGTTTACGTCTTGAACGCGAACAAACTTCGGGCGTTGGCGGTAGTCTGGGCAAAAAAATCCGCCGTGCTCTGTCCCCGAACTTCCGCCAGGCAGGTTGCCGTGAACACCAGATTTGCCGGCTCGTTCCGCTTGCCACGCAGCGGATGAGGCGACAGATAGGGACTGTCGGTCTCGACGAGAATCCCCTCCGCTGGAATTCTGGCCGCCACCACCCGCAACTCGTCGGACTTTTTGAATGTCACCATGCCGGCAAAACTGACGTGCAGCCCCAATGCGAGGCACTCGGCGGCGGTTTCGTAAGTGCCCGTGAAGGAATGCATCACTCCGCGCAAGGGACCCCGGCGGCGAGCTTCGCGGAGCATTTCCAACACGTCGGCGTCGCTGTTTCGCGTGTGGACGATGAACGGCAGGTCGCGCTCTTGCGATAACAGCAAATGCCGCTCGAAATAGTCTTGCTGCGTCGCGAAGGGCGAATAATCCCAGTGCCGATCCAAACCGGTCTCGCCCAAGGCCACGACCTTTTCTCTCGAAGCCAGCGACACCACGCGGTCCCAATCGCCGGGCTCGGCCTGGGCGGTGTAGTTAGGCTGAATGCCGACGGCCGCAAAAACACCCGGATGTTGGGCAGCCAAGGCCACGACGGCCTCGCTCGAGGCGGCAGTCACACCAACCGCCACGATCGTCTCGACGCCCGCGGCATGAGCCCGCGCGATCATTGCGTCGCGATCGGCATCGAACTCTTCCTGATCCAGGTGGGCGTGCGTGTCGACCAGAGGCGTCATGGGTGGGCCACGCCAACAGCGGGTGAATGAGCCGCCAACGTCGGCTGCCGTTCAGGAGTTCGTTTTGCTCAGTTGCCCGGCCAGCTCTTCGAGGGTTTCCAGGTGGCCGCGAGCGGCTCCCAGTGCCTCTTCTGCCAACTGAGCCGCTTGTCGATCGGCGTGCAGGGCGGCCACGCACTGTTCGATGGCCGCCACATCACGCTTTTGATATTCGACGAGCATCGTGAGCAGGAAATCGAGCGACAGGTCGTGCATATCGAGAAACTCGATCGCGTACTCGCCAAGTTCGATCGGGCCGTGGTGCTGCATGATGCACTGCGCCACGCGCGTGGCCATTTGCTTCTGATCTTCGACAATGTGCTTGAGCGCCGCGACCGCCCGTTCGTCTCCCCGGTTGATCCAGGGCGAGGCGTAGGTCAAGTACATGGGCAGCGAGCGATATAAAACCGTCAGCAGCCGATTGAGCGCTTGATAAATGCCGAGATCACTCATGCGATTCGTAAGTTCCGTGTTCGACAGATTAAAACAAGTGCGCCGCGGCCGACTGGGCCACCAGGGCCAATCGGTCCCACCATAGTCCCAGGATCAATAGCGGCAGGGTCACTGCCACGACGTAGGTGGCGGGAATGATCGCCATGTTGACCGGCCGCCGTTGCTCGGGCTCGGGATCGATCGTCATGATCTTCACCACTCGTAAATAATAATACAGGCTGATCGCGGTATTCAAACCAGCGATGACCAGCAGCGTCCAAAGCTTGGCTTGGACCAGGGACGAGAAGATCAACAACTTGCCGGCGAAGCCCGCCAAGGGGGGCAGGCCAATCAGGCTGACCAGGATTACCGAGAAGCAGACCACGACGATGGGGCAGCGGCGGATGAGCCCCGCATAATCGGCGATCTCTTCGCTGTGCAGAATATTGCGAAAGAAAGCCACGACGGCGAAGGCGCCCAGGTTCATGAACAGGTAGACGCCGGCATAGAATGCCATGGCCGCCATCGCGTCGCCGGCCGCTTTGGGGTCAGTCCCAGCCAGCACCAGAGCCGCCGGCACCGGCATGATCATGTAGCCCGCCTGGGCAATCGTGGAATAGGCCAACAGCCGCTTGATGTTCGTCTGCCCGTATGCCGCCAGGTTGCCAAAGGTGCAAGTCAAGATGGCAATGAACGCCAGCACGCGCGCCAGAAAATCGCGTGACGGGCCAAGCGATTTGATTTGCTCGGCTCGGTCGGGGGATGACGAGCCGAGAACAAGACTGCCCAAGAGGGCTGACGCGGGCACGTCGTGCTGTTTGGCGACCGCAGCGCCGGTGCCTGCTTCGGCCACAGGTGCCGATTCCGTAGCCAGTTCAGCTTCGGCGACATTGAACATTGCCACTTCGGCCTGTGGAGCCGCAGGCGCCGGAATGTATCCAAAGCCGATCGCCACGCGGGCCAGGAGCGCCAACGCGGCCGCCTTCGAGGCGACCGATAGAAACGCGTTCACTTCGGCGCTAGCCCCCTCGAACACGTCGGGGCACCAAAAATGAAATGGGACGGCCGATAACTTGAAGGCGACTCCCACCAGAACCATCAAGCCGCCCAAGGCTAAAACCATGTGCGTGTCGGTACCGATGCCTTGCTCCAGGTTGGACGGTTGCAACAGGTCGGCCAGGCGAACCGCCATCGTGGGCAGGTGAACCGAGCCCAGTACGCCGGCTAACAAGCTGATGCCGTAGAGCATCACGCCCGCCGCTCCCGCGCCATAGATAGCATATTTCAAAGCCGCTTCGCTGCTCTGCCGGCGCCCCTTGAGCAATCCGGCCAGGGCATAGGATGGAACGCTCGCCATTTCCACGCCCAAAAAGACGATCAGCAAGTGGTTGGCCGACGCCATCAGGCACATGCCCAGCGTCGACCCGAGCACCAGGCAATAGACGTCCGCGCCCGCATCTCGATCGGGCACACCGGAGATCCGCGTGAAAATTGCAAACAGCACGGCGAAGAAAAACAGCAGCGTGCGGAAGTACACGGTGAACGAATCGTAGACCAACAGACCCGTGAACAGTTCGGTTCGACTCTCCAGCGGGTGCCAGGGGCCGGCCAAATACAAGGCCACGGCCGAGCCGGCCAGCATCACGTAGAACGAGTCGATGCGGCTGGTGAGGTTCACGATTCGCAACAGCAGAAGCAGCACGATCGTAACGCACAGCGTCAGTTCGCCACGAAACGCCGCCAGACTCTGGAGCGTGTCGTCGTTCAATGCGTGAATGAGGTCGAAAAGACTCACGAGAATTCTTTTTCTGGTTGATGGCGAAACGGAGTTGCTGCTGGGCAGCGGTTATTGTTCGGTAGCAATTATTGTTGGGCTACTTCTGGCGCCGGTTGTACGGCGTCTGCTTGTTCGGCCGCGTTGATGCGCGGCGTCTTGACGTCTTCGGTCCAGGTCGCCAACTCGTCGACCGTTCGATCGACGCTGGGGGTCATGTAATTGAAGATCAATTGAGGATAGACACCGAACAAGATGGCAAGAGCCAACAGCGGTCCGGCAATCGCCAATTCGCGGCTAGTCATCGGGTACAAGTGATCGCCGTGCGGCCCTTTGTATTCTGGACCCAAATAAACGCGTTGCAGTGTCCACAGAATGTAGGCGGCCGTGATGATCACGACCGAAGCCGAAACCACCGCCAGCGCGTGGCTGAAATTCCAGACCGACAGCGTGACCAATACCTCGCCGATGAATCCGCACAGACCGGGCAGACCCAAACCGGCGAAGAAGATGCCGATGGCCAGGCCCGAGTAGATCGGCATCTTGGCGAACAGACCGCCGAACTGGTCGATGTTGCGATGATGCACGCGATCGTAAATGACGCCGACCATAAAGAACATGCCAGCCGAGCTGATGCCGTGAGCGAGCATCTGGAACATGGCCCCGTTCATGCCCATCTTCCAAGCGTCCGGATTGAACTCGTTGCCCGCCACGGCGCTCCACACACCAATGCCCAGGACGACGTAGCCCATGTGACTCACCGAGCTGTAGGCCACGAGGCGCTTGAAGTCTTTTTGTGCCAAGGCTGCGAACCCGCCGTAAACCATGCTCACGACGCCTAGCGCGCAGACGAAATAGGCCAGGTCATAGCCGGCGTCGGGGCAAATGGGATAGCAGATTCGAATGATTCCGTAGCCGCCCATCTTCAATAGCACGCCGGCCAGGATCATCGAGATCGGCGTGGGAGCCTCGACGTGCGCGTCGGGCAACCAGGTGTGTAGCGGAACGGACGGAACCTTGATGACGAAGCCCACGAGAAGCAGCAGGAACGCCCACCATTGCAGCGATTTTCCGAGAAACATTTCGCCGTCAAAAACATCAGTGTGCTGGCCCAATTGCTGGAGCGCCAGAATGTTGAATGTGTGTACCGCATTCGGCTGGGCCCGCAGATCGGAGATTTTCGCCAATTGCTCGACCGAGTCTAATTGGGCGCTGACCACGCTGGCCGCGATCAACTGCTCGTCCGATAGTTTTCTCAAATCGCTGGCGAAATAGAGCATCAGAATCGCGATTAGCATGAACACGCTGCCCAACAGCGTATAGAGAAAGAACTTGATGGCTGCATATTCGCGGCGCGGTCCGCCCCACACGCCGATCAAGAAGTACATCGGCAGCAGCATCACTTCCCAGAAGACGTAAAACAAAAAGAAGTCGAGCGACAGGAACACGCCCAACATGCCGGTTTCCAAGAGCAGAAACAGGATGCAGTAAGCCTTGATGTGTTTCTGGATGGGCCAACTGGCGGCCATTGAAATCATCGTGACAAACGACGTCAGCAGCACCAGCGGAAAGCTGATTCCGTCGAGGCCCATGAAATATTGGATATTGAAACTCGAGATCCAATCGATCGCGAACACCTTTTGCATTTCCGACAGGGCGGTGTTGAATTGCCACTCGCCCCCGCGCGGCAGCGCGACGATTACGGTGAGCAAAAATACAAGCCCGGTGACAACGAGCGAAAACGTCTTCATCGCCTCGGTTTTTTCGCGCGGGAAGAAAGCCAGAGCCAGGGCGCCGGCCGTCGGCAGAAAAACGATCAGGCTCAACAGCGTCACGTAAGATTCCATAATCGCGTCTTCCAATATCGGTGTAGCAACAGGGCGCCTTGGCGCGTTTTCGTTCGCTTACGACCCTGCCAACGAAGGATTCAGATAAAAGGTAATCAAGATAAACAACGCCACCGTGGCGATCACGATGAACATCACGTATTGCCGGATCTTTCCGGTTTCAGCGCCGTGGAACCAAAGCCCGATGCTATAGGTCCAACCCGCCATCAAGTTCACTAGTCCATCGACCAGGTAGCGATCAATCAGATCGTCTAAGCGAGCGATCATCCGCACGCCAAAAGCCAGCTTGTCGATGAACACGTCGATGACTTGTTTATCGAACTGGGCCACGCGCCGAGAGATGAACAGCACCGGCTGAACGAACAGGTAATCGTAGATCTCGTCGAAATACCACTTGTGCAACAGGAACTGGTAAATCGGTTGAAAGTGATTGCGAACCTCGTTGGGATTCAGAATCCGCAGGCCATAAAACACCACCGCCATCAGAAAACCAGTCAGCGCCGTGCTGGTGGCCCACCACGTTGCTGGAACGTGAAATTGATCCAAATGTGAATCGAGCTCGCTGGGATGCGTCAGGTGGGGCATCAGCACGCCGGTGCTGGCCGCAATCGTGCCGGCAGGCCGGGCCTGATCGAGCAAGCCTTGTACCCCAAAACCGGAAATGCTCCAGCCGGCGCCAACGGCGAACACGGCCAACACCACCAGCGGAACATACATGACCTTGGGCGATTCGTGGGCGTGATCGTAAATGTGATGGTCGCGCGGCTCGCCGGCGAACGTCATGAACCACAAACGGAACATGTAAAACGCGGTAATCGCCGCTCCAATTGCCGCCACGTAGAACAACAGGCCATAGGACGGGTTGCTGGCCTTGAAGTTGAGCGCCTGGGCGAGGATCGCGTCCTTCGAATAGTGGCCGCTGAACCCGATCGAAAACGGAATTCCAGCGCCCATGATTGCCAGACACCCGGCGAGCATGGTGTAGGCGGTCCACGGCATTTTTTTCCGCAGCCCACCCATCTTGGTCATATCGTTCGTGTGGCAAGCATGAATCACCGAGCCGGAGCACATGAACAACAGGCTTTTGAAAAACGCATGCGTGATCAGATGGAACATGCCGGCCACCCAGCCGCCGACGCCCAGGGCCAGCATCATGTAGCCGAGCTGGCTGACCGTGGAATAAGCCAACACGCGTTTGATATCGGTGGCCGTAATCGCGATCGTGGCTGCGATGAACAGCGTGATGCAGCCGATGATCGCGATGACCAGCAGCACTTCGGGCGTCAGCACGGGGTAGAACCGGCCGACTAAATACACACCGGCAGCAACCATCGTCGCCGAGTGAACCAGCGCGCTGACCGGCGTGGGCCCTTCCATCGCGTCGGGCAACCAAACCTGCAACGGAAACTGCGCGCTCTTGCCAACGCACCCACAGAAAATACCCAGACCCGCGATGACTAGCAGCCAATAGGCTTGCCGTCCGGGGCTGCCCGGGCTAGTGTCCCCGCGCCAGGCGTCGATTTGCTCCGCCGTCGGTTTGACGCCGTGAGCAATTTCCGGGGCCGCGGCCGCCTTGACCATACCGGCTGGTGTGGCTATGGCATAGTGGTTGGCGGGGCTGCGGACCTGCGCGAAGATACCGGGCTGAATCTTACCTTCGTCGTCCGGCAAGTCGCCAAAGTTGAAGGTGCCCAAGGCTCCGAACAGTGCCATCAGGCCAATAATCATGCCAAAGTCGCCGATGCGGTTGACGATGAAGGCCTTGTTGGCCGCCGTCGAGGCGCTCTTGCGCTCGATGTAGAAGCCGATCAGGAAGTAGGAGCAAATACCCACCAGTTCCCAGAAGACAAACACCATCGCGATATTGCCGGCGATCACGATGCCGAGCATGCTGAAACAGAACAGCGAAAGGTATTGAAAAAAGCGGTGAAAGCGGCCGGGGCGATGCAGGTGATGCCCGTTCGATAGTTTTACTTCGTGGTCGGTGACTTCGTGCAACTCGTCGTGCATGTAGCCATAAGCATAAAAATGAATGGCCGTGGCGATGAACGTGACCATCGAGAACATCAACACGGTCAACGAGTCGATGTAGTAGCCAATCGTCAGCTTGAGCGCGCCGAATTTGCCCAGCGTGTACCAATCGCCAGTGATTGGCTTGACGCTCGGGCCAACATCGTGAGTGGGGGCCGCGTGAGCGTGCGCTTCGTGTGCCGCTGCATGGTGGCCCGTGTCATTCGTCTCGGAATGGCTCGATTCACCGTGCGATTCCGCGACGGCTTCGTGAGGCTGGGGAACACCGTAGTTTGGCAACCAAACGAAGAACAGCGAAAACAGCGACAGCGCGCACGAAGTCAGTATTGCGGCGGTGGCCAGATAGCCCGCCTTGGAGCCGGCCTTGCCCATGCGCGGACCAAAAAACACGATCAGCGTGAACGAGGCCAGTGGCAGCAGCCAGGCCAGTCCGAGCAGTTTGGGTAAGGTTGTGACGGGATCCATCAGCCTTTGAGCTCATCTGCCTGGTCGACGTCGACCGTGGCGTGGTTGTTATAAAAATTCAGGGTAATGGCCAACGCCACGGCAGCTTCCGCGGCAGCCAACACAATCACAAACAGGGCGATCAACTGGCCGTCCAAGCCAATGCCCAACGTACCGGGCCGCAAGTACTCGCTGCCAAAGGCCACGAAGTTGACGTTCGCCCCATTGAGCACCAGCTCGATTCCCATCAGCACGCCGAGCGCGTTGCGCTTGGTCGCCATGCAAACGACGCCGGAGACGAACATGATCGCCCCGACTATCAGGTAATGCGAAACACCTACCGGTGCGTTCAATGCTTCCATGACAAAACTCTCATTCGCACGCGAAACCGTGCCTCGTCAAATACTAAAACTCTAAAGCAGATCAACGACAGCGGCGCGTTTCTTCGGCCGGGCCAGGTACGCCGCGCCGATCAGAACAACCAACAAATGGACGGAAACAATTTCGAACGGTAACAAATAACCTGACATGCCAGCCAGTTGTTCCGGGTCTTCTTCCTCCAGCTTGTCGACGCGCGCGCCCAAGAGCCCCATGCCCAATCGCGTGGCCGTTACTTGGGTTTCAATCTTTTCAACTCC
>JAYVCO010000371.1:0-2771 GCA_043749935.1 Planctomycetia bacterium | reverse complement strand
CCTCCAACCTACCGGCTTCAGCCGGTAGTAGTTCAGTTGATGCGTGTCATAGGCAAAAAGGCCAGGAGGACTGACGGAGCAGTAACGACGGTGGATCATCCTGATATTCGCGGAGATAGCGCCCTTGCCCGCCAGTGGTAGAAGGCGAGAACAATGCATGGAATTGCGCCGGCAGTCGGCTCACGTCGTACACACATCTCGGCGGCTGAATTGGATGCCGGCGGCGATCCATAACCCGATGGCCAGGCCGAGGAGCACGCTCATGTCGCCCCAGGGCACTTTTCCGTCGCGCAGGATAAACAGCGGGCGGTAGTAGTCCAAGATCCCGAGAAACGAAAGATGCTTGGCGAAATCCCAAAACTGGGCCACGAAATTCAGCAGCAACGAAGAGAGCAACACTACGAAAACCACCAGGATCGTTAGCCCGCGGCGGTCGCTGAACACCGAGGCCAGCCACGAGAGGCCACCGACGGCTAGATACACGCAGCATAGATTGGCGAATACGATCAGCGTGCGGCCCAAATCG
This sequence comes from Planctomycetia bacterium, assembly GCA_043749935.1. Classification (GTDB taxonomy): domain Bacteria; phylum Planctomycetota; class Planctomycetia; order Pirellulales; family PALSA-1355; genus PALSA-1355. The sequence goes on along the minus strand of JAYVCO010000371.1, from coordinate 2,245 downwards.
GGTCGTCGCTCCGCGGGTGCACATCGCCAGCCGATTTCGTTGCCTGCCAGGCCCAAGACCAGCACGATCAATCCGGCCAATATCCAGGTGGCCGTTTCCGAGCGCAGAATCTCCCAGCGGGTCACATTCAGCGTCAGCGTGATGTCGGCCGTACCACGATCAATTTCGCCGGCCGGCATTCTCGTGCAGCATTGGATGACATGGGCCCAGACCAGCGCAAGCGCTACCGGATGGACCCACGGCAGAGCCGCGAATACTTCGGGGCCCAGCCGGCCCGCGATGTCCACACCCAGCATGGCTCCCACCAGAGTTTGGATGAAGTCGATCTGCAACATTGCATCGGAAAACTGTCCTTGAAATGTGGGCAGCACAAAGGCCAACAGCAATTCGACGCCAAACAGCAGGACGCCACAGAACAGCGTCGCCGGCCAGATTTCATAGACTGCCTTGAGCATCAAGCCGCGGTTCACGGTGCTGTTGCCTCCGAGGCGTAGTAATGCCGGAACAAAGTATCCAAGTCGGGACGCACAATGCTGAGGTCCGCGAACGGCCGCTCAGCGAGCCACGCGACAAGTTGGTCGACGGGCCCATCGAGCATTCCGCGCCAAATCAGTCCATCGCGCTGTTCGAGCCTTAGGAACGGTGGCGGTAGACCGGCCGCGGCTGGTCCGTCTTGCCAATGAATAGTCACCTCGTGGCCAGCGTGTTGTCGCAACGTCGCGAGTGACTCATTGGCGACCAATCGGCCATTGCGGATCATGGCCACGCGATCGCACAGTTGATCGACTTCATTCAGGGTATGACTCGAGAAGAAAATCGTGTGCCCGGCCGCCGCCATTTCGCGCAGCATTCGGTGTACGAGCGATTGCATCAAGGGATCGAGCGTGACGGTCGGCTCGTCCAAAATCAAGAGCCGGGGCCGATGGGCCAGAGCCAAAATGAGCCCCAGCTTTTGCCGCATGCCGCGCGACATGTTGCGCACCTTGACGCGCAGGTCGAGCTCGAACCGTTCGGCCAACTCGCGCCCATGGGGAACGAGCTTTCGCCGCCTAATCCGCTCCCAAAGACTCAAGGCTTGCCCGCCGCTGAGCCAGGCCGGCAGCCGCAGGTCGCCCGGCACGTACCCCACTTCGGCTTTGATTTCGCGGCCTTGACTCCAGCAATCGAGTCCGAAGATCCGGGCCCAGCCGGACGTTGGGCGCAACAATCCGACCATCACGCGGATGGCCGTCGTCTTGCCGGCGCCATTCGGACCGAGAAAACCGAACAACGTTCCCTCGTCGACCGTCAAAGTCAACTCTTCGATCCCTCGGCGGGAACCGTAACTCCGCGTGAGCAAATGCGTCTCGATGATCGACAAGTCAACCTCGCAACCAGATTCGCGGTTTGTCGGCTCTCGCCACTGTCATATTTGCTGCCGTCGGCCGTGCGTCGTAATCGCTCGGGAAGGAATTGGGCGGCGCCAGCTCGTGTATTTGATCTTTTGCGGGCTGGTAGGTCCAGTCGGTTAACGACCTTGCCAGTTGTGTTAGCCGGACGAACCGACGTTTTCTGGGTGCCCCGCCCGAGTTGAACTCGTGCGCCGTCTTGTGGTTCGCTCGAATTCTTGAGCCGCGCGTGCTAAAATTGCGGTGCAAGCGAGTCCTTTGATAACTTTCAATTTAGGCTGGCCTTCGTGCTCGACTTCCGCCGCCATCATCGAAAAGTGAGTTATTTGGGCTCCGCGGAGCAGCGCCGGCTGCTGGTGCTCGTGGGCCTTTCGGCGCTGGTTTTGGTGCTGATTTCGAAAGCTGGCAATCCGACTCATTGGCGATGGATTGCCTGGGAGGCTCCGAACGAACGGCGGGACGACCCACCCAACGTGAGTTCCGGAGTTGTCGCACTACCTGCCGAGCCAGACAGAAGCGAAGTGCCGCCGATCGAGCCAGCCACGGAGCCATCTGGTCGCGAACAGTCGGACCGCGACGCTATTGGCGAAAAGTTGTTTCCCGGGGTGCGGCGCGATTATTTGGAAACAGTGCGCGATGACACGGTGTTTCGAGCGGCGGAAAGCGACGCCTGGTGTCATTTGTTCGAGATCCTGGCCCATACCGACGAATCGAGGCTCGGTCAGGCATCCGAGGGACGAGTCGGCTATTTGCAACTCGATCAACAGCCAGCCGCCTATCGGGGTCGGTTGGTGACGGTCGCCGGCGTGGTGCGTGGGGCGAAGCAGGTTGCGGCGGCCACCAACGCGTACGGCATT
>JAYVCO010000370.1:0-8082 GCA_043749935.1 Planctomycetia bacterium | reverse complement strand
GGCGACATCAATTCTGGCTCGAAGGCGGGCTCGGGCTCCGGCTTGATCGTGGACAACTGGCCGAGCGACAAACCCTTGGAAGCCAACATGTCGCGAATTTCGACCAGCGACGTCTCGCCAAAGTTCTTGCTGGCCAACAAGTCTTGTTCCGAGCAACGGGCCAGGTCGCCCAACGTTTGGATGCCCATCTTTTGCAGACAATTGCGGCTGCGCACCGACAGTTCGAAATCGCTCACCGGCACACTCAGGACCTGGCTGGCGCGATCGCGGCGGCGCTGGGCGTCTTCGTCGTAGAACATGTCGCCCGAGGCTTGGGCGTCTTTCAGAAACAGCCGGGCTCGAGCATGATTTGGATTTTGCTCGAGCACGCGCAGATAGCATTGTTGGGCCCGATCGTACTGTTGACGATCTTCATAGAGCACGCCCAAGTTCAAGAGCGGTCCGACGTAAGTCGGAAACTGAGCCGCGGAGCGCTCGTATAAGTCGAGCGCAATCTCATCGTTGCCCCGACGGTCATTTTCTTTCGCCAAACCAAACAGGGCGCCCACGTGATTGGGATCTGATTCGACGGCTCGCTCGAAGAGCGCGACGACTTCCGGAGGGTTGCCAGCCAAGGCCGAGATGGTAGCGCCACGTTGGTACAGATACTCGGCCGTCTGTTCGACGGCGCCGGAAAGTGAATCGAGAATCTGCAGGGCGGCCGTGGCGTTTCCGCCCATGCGCTGCGACTCGGCCTGGCCCAACAGACACTCGTCTGAATTGTAGCCAGCCTTCGCCGCCGAGCCGTAGCTGGCGACCGCGCTATCGTATTGTCCCATGGCAAAATAAGTCTTCGCCAGATAGAAGTGCTGCAGGGCGCCACCGTCGCCTGTTTTCAGGGCCGTGGCGGCAGCCGAATAGCGACCGAGCAGAAAATAGCATACACCCAACTGCACAGAGGCCGCTGGGCTGCGATCTTCGCGCACTTCCAATTCAGCCACGGCGTCGCGCAACGACCGATACTGCGCGAAGTCTTCGGCAATGGCGTGGATAATCTGCTTGATTTGTTGTGGTCCAAACGGACCTCCGCCCAACACGATCTGCTTCAGGTCAGTCTCGACAGCTTCCACCATCAGATTTCTCCAAGTTCGCAACGACGGCCAAGTGCCGCCCACGAGATAACAACCAAGCCGGCCATAGCGCCAGCGACTGGCCCGAATTCGGGAACGCCGACAGCCGTAAGTCCTTTAGCGCCGTTGGCTTATTAGCCAGCGAACGGTGGACGGCGTCATAGGCGATTGACCCATCACCTACGGGCACAACCACGGCAATCGGCCAGGGCGCAAAGGGATAACCTACCACCTTCCAACGACTTGCGAAAGTCTAAAGGGTGAGGAAAAACGCGTCAAGGGGCCGGAGGAGTAGGGGGTAGGTGTTGGGGGCCGGGGGTTGGGAAGAAGGAAACGCGAGAGGATCAGGCGGCGCGAAGCTCTTTGGTCGAGGGCTGGTTGCGGGCGGTCATGAGGTGGATTGCCGCAGTCAGGCCGTGCAGTGCCTGGTCGATCTGCTGCGTTTCGCGCAGGATGCGCAGATTGTCGGTGAGCGTGGCTTGGAGCTGAACCAGTTCCTCTTTGCCGTGGATCACGCTCGAGAGCGACTCGACCAGTCGAGCGAATTCGGTTTGCAAGCCGGACACCTGATCGACCGTTGTCTGCACTTGGGTGCGATGCTCCTTGCGGTGCAGCTCGAGCGAATCTAGCAGGCGCACCAGCCGCTTGTCGCGCTCGGCATCGTTTGTTTCGACTTGCTGTTCGATCTTCTGCAGTGCCTCGACCCACACCTGGGCTTGCCACTGCTGCTGCTGCTCGCTTTGTCGCTGGTAGGCCTGAAAGGCGTTCGACCAGATTTCGAGTTGCCGCGAAATGGTCGAGTCCATCGCCTGCAGGCTCGATTCGTTGGCCAATTGCAGGGCATTGATGAAGGGAGCCAGATTGGCGTCGGTGGCTTCGAAGCGGTTCAATAGCTCGCGTTCTGCACGGCGGTCGACTTCGTCGATAATTCCGCGTTCGCTCCGCTCGCAGAGAAAGAGCGCGAACATCATGGTCGTTGCCGCGATTAGTGCGACGGTCGTGGTATTGAAAGCAGTTCCCATTTCGGCGACCACGGTGGGCAGCTTATCGCTGATGTCGCCCGCCTCTTGCCCGCCGAGTGCGGTGCCAAAGTGGACGACAGTGCCGAGGAACCCGAACATCGGCGTGACCCAGCAAATGAACCGAACCAGGCCGTAGTTGGTTTGGATTTTTTCATAGTCCTGATCCGCCAGCGCCTGGAGATAATCTCCAAACCCATCGGCCGATCCCTTCTCTTGCAGGTGCAACAGGGCCTGGCCCAGTCGCTGACCCAGCTTCGACTCTTGCAGCCAATGCGGCTTCTTTTTCAAATAAGCGCATAACAGCGCGGCCTGCGAGGCCGGCTCGCGAGCGGTGCGTCGGGGCAAAAAATCTTGACGCAGCGCCAAGAACTCTTTGGGAAAGCTCAGGGCCCGAAAAAACACGTCGGCCAGGCCCCAGATGAAAAACGCCACGATGACATATTCGACGAGATGCTCGGTCGTGTAGCGATTGAGCATCGACCCTTTCATCGTGTCACTGGTGACAAACAGATAGAAAGCGACCGTCAAGGCAACGGCCACCGCGAAAGGGAGGTCGAGCATTCTGGAAAACGCGGATTTCGGAGCGGCGGCCATGAAAAAGTCACCCCACGGTGTCAGTAGAACCCGAGACCAGACCCAGCTAGCATGCTTCCACGGAGAAGCGCGGCCGAACCGGGTTGCGAATAAGACGGTCGCGCGTGCTTTATGTCAAGATCAACCACCCGCTAGCGACGACCGCTAGCCAGCGCGCTAATCAATGTATAGTCGCCGTTCTGATCGATCTCTTGACCTAACCCCCAATCCACAACCCCAAACCCCTACTAATGTGCGACACGATGGCGATCGTCCGGGCGGACGGAGTTTTGTTCGCCAAGAACTCGGATCGGGATCCGAACGAGGCGCAGTTTCTCGATTGGCATCCACGACAGGCTCATCCGGCGGATGCGCGCCTGAAGTGTACCTGGATCGAGATTCCACACGCCCGCGAAACCCATGCGGTGCTGTTGAGCCGCCCGTTTTGGATTTGGGGATCCGAGATGGGCACCAATGAACACGGGGTGACGATCGGCAACCAGGCCGTGTTCACCAAAGAGCGTTATGCGAAGACCGGACTGACCGGAATGGACCTCGTGCGCTTGGCGCTCGAGCGCTCGACAACCGCCGCCGAAGCGGTGCGAACAGTAGTCGCGCTCATCGAACAGTTTGGGCAGGGGGGTGGCTGCGGCTTGGAGCATCGCGGGTTTACCTATCACAACAGTTTCATCATTGCCGATACGCGCAGCGCATTCGTGTTGGAAACCGCGGGCCGGGCACATGCCGTCGAAGAAATTCGTGGATCGCGAAGCATTTCGAACGGGCTCACCATTGCCGGATTCGCCGAGCTATATAGCGACACGATCAAATCTTTCGCTTCGGCTTGCAAACTGCGGCAACGGCGTACGCAGCAGCTTTCCGAGCAAGTCGAGGGACCAGCCGACCTGATGCGCATCTTGCGAGACCATGGCGATGGCCGCGTCTCGCCGCAATACTCATGGCTCAACGGCGGGCTGGGCGCGCCCTGCGTGCATGCCGGCGGGCTCGTGGCCTCATCGCAAACAACCGGCTCTTGGGTCTCCGAGCTGCGACCCGGAGCCACGCGCCATTGGGCCACGGCAACCGCGGCGCCCTGTACGGGCCTGTTCAAACCGGTCGCGGTCGACCAGCCGCTTGTACTCGGACCAGCGCCAACCGATCGGGCCGATCAAGAATCGCTGTGGTGGCGGCACGAGCTTTTGCACCGCACGGTGATGCGCGATCCAGTGCGATTGGGCGCCCACTATTATTCGCAACGGGATGAGATCGAGGCAGCATGGCTGGCGGATCCGCCCGACTCGCAGAAAGCATTTGAACAAGCCGCGAAGTTGGAAGCTCGTTGGACGGCCGACGTGCTAGCGACTGCTGGGGTCGACACTCGGCCAAGATTCGTGCAAAGATACTGGGCGAAGCGCAACGCGTGGGCGCAACTTCGTTTCGATCTGCCCACGAAAATGACAGCCTGAAACCTCGCGCTGGCTAACCGACGCAAAGGTTACCGAGCGCCCTGCTGAGCCGTCCGCGCGTCGTCGCCCGGGTGGTACACTTGCTTGGCGCCGGCCAAAACATCTTCCCAGTGGAAGAGGTTTGGCTTCATCTCTTTTTTCGAGAGCAACTCGGCCTGGTCAAAGAAGTGGGGGCTCTTGGGGTTGCCACTGGTGCCATATTGCAGCAGCGACTTGCTGCGCACACGATCGCCGAATTCGACGATCGCCATATAACTGGCGCCTACCACGGCGTAGTGGTTTTTCATGACCTTGAACGGCGGCACGAAGATCGAGGGCGTAAAATAGGTCGTGAAGACCACGCCGGGCGGACCGGGCATGGCTGTGCTTGGCAGACTGGGTTGCGAATCGCTGAACGGGATGCGATAGAAGTCCGACACTTCGCCATGGCGCTGCAAACGGTTCACCTGGCCATAGGGCACCTTCCAAGCGCCAAAAGTGCCGACGAGTTTTTGCGCGGCCGTCGTCAATGCTTTGAGTTGCTCGGTTGGATTGCCGACGTAGCGGACCTTTAGCGTTTCGGCCGGATAGCCGAAGCCATAAAGCTCCTCATACCATCCGAGGCAAAGCGTGGCCTGAGTCGAATCGACCGATCCCTTGCAGTCCCAATCGAGCAGATGCTCGAAGTACGGCGCGACTTGCAGAGCCACCTCGGGTTTCGTCTCGCGCAGCCAACCCATTTCTACTCGATATCTCGGCAGTTCGGTCTTCGCCCAATAAATCGTGGTGTCGAACGATAGCTCCTGCCAGCGCTCGAACGTCACGTCGCGCGCTTCGCTCAGCAACAGTCGCGAGATCTTGGCGCGTCGCTTATCGTCGTAACGGTCCTCGACCATGTAGTCCGGGTAGTCGCCGATGGCCGGCCCGCTATGGTCAGTGGTCGTATAAGGCGTCGAGTTGCAGTTCTGAACGTAGCCCGAAGCGGGATTGAGCACTTGCGGCAAATCGGCCAGCGGGTGAATTCCCTGCCATTCGGTTCGTGGATCGCTGCCGTCGACCGGCTTCGTCCAGTCGAACGAAGGATCGCGCCGAGGGATGATCCCGTTATAGAGGTAAAAAATGTCGCCACGGTCGTCGGCGTAGACCGTGTTGAACAGGGGCAATTCAAGCATGCCCATGGCATCGCGAAACTCGGTGATGTTCTTGGCGCGGACCATCTTCATGCTTTGCCGCGACAACACCGATTCGTAAAGCTTCGCGATATTCGCGGAGATGTAGACCTCGTCGTTGATTTTCTGCACGATCGGGCCGTGGTGCGTCTTGCGAAATGTGCAGGCGACGGTTTCGACCTTCGAACCTTGCTTGACTTTGATCGAATCTTTCCACTCGACGGCTTTGCGATAGCCGCCGTCATAGCGGTAGTTGAGCGGCTCGGCGGGATCGTCGAACGTCTCGCGCCACGCGCTGCCCACGCCCGGCTCGTTCGTCGTCAGTCCCCAGCCGCAATGCTCGTTGTGCCCCAGCACGGGCACCGGCGTGCCGAAGAACGAAGCGCCAGTAAAGCTCCAGCCTTCGCCGCTGCGCAAATGCGCCTCGTAGAATTGACCGAAACCGTAATAGGGCTGATGCGGATTGATTAGCAGCATCGCCTTGCCGCTGCGCGTTTTGCTGCCGGCGATGGCCCAGGCGTTGCTGCCGGTAGCCTGACGCACTTCTTTTTCAATCTTTGCATCATCGAAATTGGCCGGGATTTTGTCAGACGGCGCGTGCAAATGCCCACCTAGCAATTCCAAGGTCGCGGCGCGACCGAAAGCCAGAATGTGCCAGGGCTCGACTCGTGTAATCAACCGCGGCTTGACCGCAGGGTGCGTCGCAAGATAGTAGTTGATCCCCGCGGCAAACGCCTCGCCCAACTCGCGCGCTTGAGGGGCCAGTTTTTCGAAATCCTCCTTCGACCGCTGCGGAATTTCAAAGGCCCTGTTGCGCATGTCCTTGGCGATGAATTGCTTGCCATACAACTCACAATAGCGGCCAAGCCCCATCGCGTACGAATCTTCGATCTGCCAGAAGTAATCTTCAGCCTGACAATAGCCAAAACCAAACAACACTGCGGAGTCCGTTGGGCCATCAATGTGCGGCATACCATAGCTGTCGCGATAGATCGTGACGCTGTGAGCCAGCGCAAGCGCATCGACGCTGGAACTTACGGGGGGGCTATCGGCCTGAAGAGGCCCGAGAGGGTAAAAGACAAAGCCCGCGAAGATGAAAAACTTCAGGACAATGGCCCCACGGCGCGTACCTGGCATCGAGAATCTCTCCGGCTGAATGGTAAACGAGGCGCGTTAAGCTCATCACAGCCCGGTCGAAAAGACGGGCAAGCACGCCCAGAGTCGCAATAACTCAAGGATAACCGAACTGCCGCCCAGAACATAGGTTCCGCGCGCCGCAAGGGTCGCTGCCCCGCGGAATATCACGGAAAATTTCAGCGATGCAAACGTGATTGCCTTTGAGGTCGAAGGCGGGGGAGGCTTACTAGCCAATGGGGTGACGTCCGTATGGCGTTCCGTGTTGGCTCAATTTGGGCGTTAATTGAACTAAGTGCTTAATTTTGAATATCTTATGAAACATCCATTTTGTTAGTTTGGATGGACTGGGCTAAAAAAAGCGGCTTGTTAATTGACAGGGGGGTTCGACATAGTTAACCTGACGACGCAATTTGCTGTTCGAGAGCAGCGTATTTTGGCGGGCAAAAACAGTCACGACCAAAATGCACAGCCTGGGTGGTTTGGCCGTGTTGAGCGTTGTGGAAAACGCGACGCGTTCGTTTTATTGGACTCCCCCTTTTCCTACTTCTATTGAGGACACTGCTATGAAAAATCTCGGAATCGTTTGCGCTGCGTTGGTAATCGCCGCTAGCTTGGTCGCTTCGGCCTCCGCCGCTGATCGGGCTGTCTCGAAGTCGACGCTCAGCAGCATGGGTCTGTCAAGCATGCAACAACTGTCGGATGCCGATGGCTTGGCAATCCGAGGCAAGGGAACGAGCGCCAGCGTATGGGGCCAAAGCACGGCTAACTTCCTCGGCGGCCAGACCTCGACCAATGGCTACCAAGCCTCTGCGAGCCATTACCACAGCTCGTCAAGCGCGGTTGGCGGAAGCATCAGCTTCGCTGGCGTTGCCGTTGTCAGCAATAACGGATTTCTCTTTGTTGGCGGCGTTGCCGGCGGCGCCTCGTTCGCTAGCGCCCACTAAGCGAGCCGAAGTCGGGTGACTGACCCCTTTGGGCGTCACCTCAAGAATCAAGCGGCCCTGTCGCCGAACTGCTCGGTGACAGGGCCGCTTTTTTTTGATGGCTACAACAGTCTGTCTAGACCATGCTGCGACTAGTACATGATGCCGGCACCGATGTTGAACCCGATCAGGTTGAACAGCACATCACCCACATTGGATGAAGCGGTGACGCTAGTGCTGGAGGGAATCACCGTGGCAAACGAGTTGGCACTCGCTTCGGCTCCCAGAGCGGCATTCCAATACTGATATTCCAGAGCGGTTCTTACGAAAGCACGCCCCGGCAAACACTTCAGGCACGCATCCCACTGGAGACCCAGTTGGACCTCGGCGATGAACAAATTTCCCTGGCCGCTGGCCGCGGCGCCGTTCGTGCTGGTTAAGACGCCTCGCTGATCGACGCTCGATGCCGTCGTTTGAGCGGCCACATCACCGGTGCCCCACAAGAACGAGTAGCGATTGGCAAAGAACAACTTGAACGGCGAGTCATCGCACCATATCGGCCGCATGCCCATGAACCCGAACGTCAAACCGGTGCCGTTGAATTGTTGAGATGCAAAGCTGTTGGCCGTTAGATCGGTGCCGCCAAACGAGTTGCTGCTGTCGAGCGAGCGATTGTTTTTCAGTGAGGCGTAGCGGACGCCGCC
>JAYVCO010000369.1:0-10987 GCA_043749935.1 Planctomycetia bacterium | reverse complement strand
TCGAAAGTCAGCGGTTTGTCGCACACCACGTTGAAACCGGCTTCAAGCGCGGCTTTGGCGATCTCGAAGTGGGTGTGATTGGGCGTGGCGACGGTGACGAAGTCGATCCGCTCGGCGGCCGGAAGTTTGAGCTCCGCGGCCAGCATCTCCTTGTACGAGCCGTAAGCCCGCTGGGGCGGAATGTCGTAGTCTGGCGCCGAGGCTTTGGCCTTCTGCGGATCCGAAGAGAGCGCGCCCGCGACCAGCGCGGCCCGGTTGTCGAGCACAGCCGCCGTGCAGTGGACTCGCCCGATGAACGAGCCTTGGCCACCGCCCACCAAACCCATGCGAAGTTTTCGATTCAAAGCGCCGTTAGTGGACATCTTTAGCGTGCTCCTGATTGCGTCTCGGCCGAACTCGCAGCTTGCCAGTGAGGAACGTGCTTCCGTTTTAGCAAATGAGCGCCAACTCGCCAGTCATTTTTCGCGGAAAAAGGGCTGTGCGCGTCATACGCGGCAGTGACTACGCGGCAGCGGCAACTTCGGCTGGCATTGGACCTGCCAAGGCGGTAGTATCGATCATTCGGCAAGGCGAGCGGCCGCGCCCTCATGAGACGCATCCAGTGCCGTGAATGCACGACAGCCGGGGAGGAACCGAGACCATGGGAAATCGACGCTTGGCGTGGTTGGCGATCGGAATCGCCCTGGGGCTCATCGTGGGCCTGAACGTCTCGGGCATCTGGCCGCAAGTGCCGCTGCACGCCGTGGCCACTCACGGTCAAGATAATTTCGCGATCTGCACCGCTCCGATGGATCAGGACGTCGAGGCGATTTTCGTCTTGGATTTCGTCACCGGCGACCTCAAGGCCACGGTCCTGAACGTGCAAATGCGCCGCTTCAACACGCTTTTCGAATACAATGTGCTGCGCGATCTGCCGGCCCCCACGAGCAAAAATCCTCAGTACCGGATCGTCAGCGGCTTTGCCAACATTCGCCAGAACGTGGCGGCCGGCCAATTGGCCAGTTCGGTGGTCTACGTGGCCGAAGTCACGACCGGCCAGATGGTCGCGTATGGCATCCCCTGGCAATCGGGTCGGGCTAGTGGCGTGGTGCCGGTCAAAGCAGCACTCGTCCCGCTGGATCGCTGGCAATTCCGCACGACCCCTATTCGTAATCCTTGAAACCCCGCCAAGAACGTGAACATTCTCACCGTGAACATTCTCATCAACGGCACGCCCCGCGAGGTGCCCGAGGGCACTACGATTGCCGAACTGCTCGGCCAGCTCGAAGTGACTGCCCGGCATGTCGCGGTCGAGGTAAACTTAGAACTGGTTCCGCGGGCGCGTCACGGCGAACACAAGTTGTGCGAGGCCGACAGCCTGGAAGTAGTGACTTTGGTAGGAGGGGGTTAAGTTTCATGTCCACCAGCACGCCCGTTCCCGATTCTCGACTACCTGACCGCGGTAGCGACAAGCCGCAATCGAGCGATGTGCTAAAGATCGGCACGCATCGCCTGGCCAGCCGCTTGATCGTGGGCACGGGCAAATACTCGAGCTACGAATTAATGGGCGAGGCGCTGGCTCTTTCGGGCACCGACTGTATTACCGTGGCGGTGCGGCGTGAACGGCTGATCGACTCGCGCGGCCAGAACATTTTGGATTTCATCGACACCGATCGCTACACGCTGCTGCCAAACACGGCCGGCTGCTTTTCGGCCGAAGATGCGGTTCGCGTGGCCCGATTGGGACGCGAGATTCTCTTGAGTCTGGAAAATCCCGGCGCGGACTGGGTCAAGCTCGAGGTGCTGGGCGACACGAAAACGTTGCTGCCCGATCCAATCGCCACGCTCCAAGCCACTGAGATGCTGGTGGCCGAGGGCTTTCAGGTGTTGTGTTACACGAGCGATGACCCAATGGCGGCCAAGAGACTCAAGCAAGCTGGCGCCGTCAGCGTAATGCCGGCCGGCAGCCCCATCGGCTCGGGCCAGGGGATTCTCAATCCCAACAACATTCGTATCTGCCTGGAGTACCTGAAGGACGGTGATCCGAACTACCCGGTGATCGTCGACGCGGGCGTGGGCACGGCCAGCGACGTGACGATCGCAATGGAGCTGGGCGTCGACGGCGTGTTGCTCAACACGGGCATCGCGCACGCGACCGACCCGTTGCAAATGGCGCTGGCGATGAAAGCCGGCCTCGAGGCGGGACGCCTGGCGTATCTCGCCGGCCGGATCCCAAGAAAGCTCTACGCCACCGCCAGTAGCCCCGAAACCGGCACGATCGCGCCCAAGCCGCGCTGAGCTTGCTGGGGCCTTCGCCGAAAATGGCCCCGTTCGACCGCTACTCTGCTCGCGGGTCGGCGACGGTGCTCTGGCCGCTCATCATTAGGTAGCTCACAGCTGCCAAAAGTGACAAGTAGGGTAAGACAAAGATAATCCCGACGCCACAAGCGAGAACGCCGAGAATCGTAAGTAGCGAGGAAACGCAACCGATCGCAAACAACGTCAGTTTGTTGCCTTTGGTAACTTGTGCCGAAAACCGCAATGAATCGATCACCCCGGTCTGCTGATCGATGAGAATCGGAATTGACTGCGAGAACATCAGCGAAACGATAATGCCTGGAATGATGAACAAGATAAAGCCCAGATGCACAGCGACGAAGCACAAGACCAAAATGCCAATAGCGGAGAGCAAGAGCGCACCGCCATTGAACAGGTCGGCCACGCCGGTGGGCTCGCCGCGCGCGACTTTGAGCATGTAAATGAAAATCCCTAAGCTCAAGAAAATGAACACCACGATTCCAAATGAAATGATAGCGGTCCCTTCGATCAAGCCGCTTTGCTGGGCGACATAAAGGACCCCTTCAAGAATCACATTATTGAGTACCAGAAATAGAAAACCGGTGCCCACGCACGGCCAAAAACGGCCTTTGTAAATTTGCCAGGCGCGCCCCATGACTTCGCCCAAATCAATCCGCGTGGGCTGAAAACCGCGACGGACTTCGTCAGGTGGAACTGCCGCGCGCATCTCTCCGGCGGCCGGCGACTGATAAGGATTGGCCGAGGGTTGGTGGGGCGGCGGCGGGGCCTGCTCGGGCACAAGCGCGACGGGTTCAGCTTCCGTGACCGGCACGGGAATCGTCAGCACCGTCCCGCACTCGGGACATTTCGCTTTCTTGCCTTCCGTGCCGTCGGGAGTGCGCAACAACTTGTCGCACTGCGTGCAACGGAATTCGACGGTCATATCAGGGATTCCAGCAGGCAACTCGTTCGGACACCTTGCTTCGCCGCCACGCACGCCAAGAATACCACAGCCGCTGGCACTGCCCAATACCGCTCCTCGCCTATTCGCTCAAGCCCCAACTTGTTAGCCTGAACTCGTCGTCCTTGTGAAGAACCGCTCGTAACCCAGTTCCAACCCCATGCTCACTCCGGCCGAAATTCTGGGTCCCACGGGCCGTATCGCCGCTCGGCTGGAGCACTATGAGCGGCGCCCCGAGCAACTGGCGATGGCCGAAGCCGTGGCCGAAGCCATCGCCAAGAAGCACCATTTGATCGCCGAAGCGGGCACGGGCGTCGGCAAGAGCTTTGCCTACCTGGTGCCGGCAATCCTGGCCGTCGCTCAACCCAGCGAAACCCTCCTAGAATCGCCGCACCGGCGCGTGATCATCTCGACACACACGATCAGCCTGCAAGAGCAGCTCATCCAAAAAGACCTGCCGCTGCTCAACAGCGTCATCCCGCTGGAATTTGCCGCCGTGCTGGTCAAAGGCCGGCACAACTACTTGAGCCTTCGCAGACTGAAGCTGGCTGCCGCCCGGGCCACGAGCTTGTATCACCGCGAAGAAGAATTTGCCGACATGCGCTCGCTGGTCGACTGGGCGGCCGAATCCGCCGACGGCTCGCTGTCGGATCTCGATTACGTGCCAATGTCGAATGTCTGGGATGAAGTCGAAAGCGACAGCGTCAATTGCCTGGGCAGGCAATGCCCGACCCACAAGGAATGCTTCTATTATCGGGCCCGGCGGCGCGTGCAAAATGCACAAATCCTGATCGTCAACCACGCTTTGTTCTTCAGCGATCTGGCGCTGCGCCGCAGCGGCGCTAGCATTCTGCCTGACTATGACGTGGTGATTTTCGACGAGGCCCATAACTTGGAGTCGGTGGCCAGCGACCATCTGGGTGTGAATCTCTCGTCGGGACAAATCGAGTACGTGCTGAGCAAACTGTACAACGAGCGAACCAATCGTGGGCTGCTGGTCCATCATCGGTTCGCCGAGGCTCAGCAGGACGTGCAGACGTGCCGCTTCCGGGCCGAGGAGTTCTTTGATGCGGTCGACGATTGGACGAGTCGGCATGGCAAGTCCACGATGCGGATTCCGGAGGCGGATATCGTCGATAATCCGCTTAGCCCGGCACTCGTCAAGCTCGCGCGCCGGTTGAAAGCCTGCGCCTTGGAAGTGCCGGAAGAAGAGCGGCCCGACTTTACCTCCGCCGCCGAGCGCTTGTTGAGCTTGAGCACGCTACTCGAAGACTGGCGCAGCCAGCGCGAGGGCGAAACGGTGTACTGGGTCGATTCCTCGCGCAGCCGTCGAGGACGAAGGCGTTTGAACCTGGCGGCGGCGCCGTTGGAAGTCGGTCCGGCGCTGCGTCAGCAGTTGTTTGAAAAGATCTCGACGGTGGTGATGACCAGCGCCACGTTGACCGTCGGCCAAAGCGGCTCGTTCGATTTCATCAAGTCGCGCGTCGGGCTCACCCGGACCGAAACCCGACGCTGGGGCAGCCCGTTCGACTACGCCAAACAGGCCGAACTGATCTTGCTCGACGGCATGCCCGATCCCACTGGCGACAAGAATCGCTACGAACAGGCGGCGGTGGAAATGATTCGCCGGTACGTGGCTCGGACCGACGGCCATGCGTTCGTGCTGTTTACCAGCTACGAGATGATGACCCGCGTGGGCACGGAGCTCACCAGTTGGCTTTCGGCGCGCAACTTGGGCCTGCTGAGCCAGTCCGACGGAGTGCCGCGCACGCAAATGATCGACCGCTTTCGGGCCAACCCGCGAGCCGTGCTATTGGGCACCGACAGCTTTTGGCAGGGGGTCGATGTGCCGGGCGACGCGCTTCAGAACGTGATCATCACGAAACTGCCGTTCAGCGTGCCCGACCGCCCGTTGCTCGCAGCCCGGCTCGAGGCGATCCGAGCCGGCGGCGGCAATCCGTTTTCGGACTACCAATTGCCCGAGGCGGTGCTGAAGCTCAAGCAGGGCTTCGGCCGGCTGATCCGTTCGCAACGAGACCGGGGCATGGTCGTGATTCTCGATCCGCGGGTCCGCAGCAAGCCCTACGGAAAGCTGTTTTTGGAGTCTTTGCCGAACTGCCGCCGCACGATCGAATCGGTGACCGATCCGGTCGTTTGGGAGTAGGCTGGCGGACCTGTTGGCCGCGGGGCGCAAAAGGTTTGCCAGTAGGAACCTAGCAGCAGCCTTTCGCCGCCGCTGCGGGTGTTTGGCCGCGGTTGACCCTTATGACGGCGGAGCTTACAGTGGAGCTAGCGGTACGGCTCGGTAAAGTGTGGCAAAACCCGGTTCAATCTTTGCCCGCACCGGTCCGCTAAACCGGACCAGAATGTAAGCCGCCCACAGCCTCTCGGCAGCGGCGAAGAGCCCTTCTAGCCTGCTGTTTTTTCATGCTTGCCAAGCGCGTCATTCCCTGTCTCGATGTGGACCGCGGACGGGTCGTCAAAGGCACGAATTTCGTGAATTTGCGCGATGCCGGCGACCCGGTGGCAGTGGCGGCCCGCTATGAAGCAGAAGGCGCTGATGAGCTTGTGTTTCTTGACATTACGGCCAGCCACGAGGGCCGCGACATCATGCTCGACGTGGTGCGCCGGACGGCCGAAGTGGTGTTCATGCCCTTGTGCGTGGGGGGCGGAATCCGCACGCTAGAGGACATTCGCGACTTGCTGTTGGCCGGAAGCGACAAGGTCTCGATCAACTCGGCGGCCCCGCGCAACCCCGAGTTCGTGCGTCAGGCGGCCCGCCGCTTTGGCAGCCAGTGCATCGTGGTCAATATCGACCCGAAGCGGGTGCAAAAGAACGGGCGCGAGTTTTGGGAAGTCCACGTCAACGGGGGCCGCCAAGGAACGGGACTCGAGGCCGTGGCCTGGGCCCGCGAAGTCGAACGGCTGGGGGCCGGCGAGATTGTCTTGACCAGCATGGATGCCGATGGCACGAAAAACGGCTACGATTTGGAAATTACGCGGGCGGTCAGCGATGCGGTGAACGTGCCGGTCGTGGCCAGCGGAGGAGCGGGCAAGCCCGAGCATTTGGCCGACGCGATTTTGCTCGGCCGAGCCGATGCGGCGTTGGCGGCCAGCATTTTTCATTTTGGCGAGTACACGATCGAAGAGACGAAGCGCGTCATGCGTGAGCGCGGCATTCCGGTGCGTGAGGTCTCCTGACGGGATGCCCAGGACGGCGGAACGGAAATCCAGCGACTGCGATTGAACAGGAAGTGTGGGAACAGGAACATTAGGAGGCCCTATGGCTAGCACTACCGAAACACCAACCCCAAAACCGGCCATGCGTAAGAAGGAACTTGAAGTCGACAAGTTGTTTACTGCCTTGGTGAAGCTCGAGGGGAGCGATTTGCACCTGAAGGTGGATCGGCCCCCGTTCGTGCGCGTCAAAGGCAGCTTGCGCCCGCTCAACCGTGGTCCGATCGACGACGATGAAATGGAACGGTTGCTGATGCCCATGCTGGACGACCGCAATCGCAAGATCTTCGCCGAGACCGGCGGAGCCGACTTTGCACATGGCATGGAGGTCGAAGGTGTGCGTTGGCGCTTTCGCGTCAACATGCTCAAGCAAATGGGCCACATCGGACTGGTCGCTCGTCGCGTGAGCAACTCGATTCCGGACTTTGCGGGCCTGCACCTGCCGCCTAGCATGGTCGATTTGTGCAAATTCGATCAGGGCATGGTGCTGTTGGCGGGCGTCACCGGCTCGGGCAAGACGACCACGATCGCTTCGATGCTTAACTGGGTCAACGCGAACTATCGCAAGCACATTCTCACGCTCGAAGACCCGATCGAATTCATCTATATCGACGACAAATGCCTGATCAACCAGCGCGAGATCGGCCTGGACGTGATCGACTTCGAAATCGGCATGAAACATGCCGTGCGCGAAGATCCCGACGTGATGCTGGTGGGCGAAATGCGCGATCGCGAGACGTTCATGACGGCCATTCACGCGGCCGAAACGGGTCACCTGGTGTTCGGGACCATTCACGCGTCGAGCGCAGCGACCACGATCGGGCGTATCCTGGACTTGTTTCCGGCGGACATGCACCCGGCTTTGCGCAGCGCCATGGCCTTCAACATGCGCGGCATCGTCGCCCAGAAGCTGCTGCCCTCAATCAAGCCGGGCGTCAGCCGCGTGCCGACGGTGGAAATCATGACGTTTTCACCAACCGTGCGCAAGCTGATTCTGGAGGAGAAGGACGATAAGTTGCCCGACGCGATCCGCATGTCGAAGCGAGACGGAATGCAGGACTTTACGATGAGCTTGACGGATCTGGTAAATACCGACTTGATCGACCGCGCCGTGGCCTTGGAAGTGGCCCCGAATGTCGAAGCCCTGAAGATGGCGCTCAAAGGCATCGCCGTTTCGCAACCCGGAATTCTCTAATGCTGCGTTGGTTTTTTGTGTTTGCCGGGGCGATCGCGGTTTCGGCTTTCGATGTCCGTCTGTTGTTGGCCGCCGACACCAACGTGGTCTGGCCTGCGCTCGACGCGCCTTTTTCTCGCGGCAGCGGAATGTATCTGAGCCCTTGGAAGATTCTCAGCACGTGGCTCGTGTTCTTGCTTTGGGTGCGCACCACGGACTGGATCAGCCAGGACGCCCAGGCGATGAAGCTCAAGCACGGGATGTGGAATCCCATCGTGTTTTTCAGCTTCTTCCTCTGCTTGCTGCTGCTGTGGATTCTGCCTTGGTTCGGCGTGGGGATCCTGCTGTTGTTGGTCGCCTATATTGCGCCGCTAGTTACGTACATTGTCGTCCGCAACTCCCAAGTGCAGGCCTATGACAAAGTGCTGACCGCCAAGCACATTCGGCGCTGGATTGCGCGAAAGGTCAGCGTGATCGGCATCAAGATGGCGGGAGCCGAAGTCGATCCGCGCGAGATGGGCCCGCAGATCCAATTGACGCCCTCCGGCGGAGCCACGGACCGCGACAACAGCGCCAATCTGCTTACTGCTCGCCAATCGCCCGGTTGGCTGTTCTCGCGCGAGCTGCTCGACGAAGCCCTCCTCCAGCGGGCTACGCACATCATGCTGGATTACAGCCCAACCACGGTCGCCGTGCGCTATCAGATCGACGGAGCCTGGCACGACCGCGCACCCATGGAACGGGCCAACGGCGATTTTATCTTGGCCGTCTTCAAAGGACTGGCCGCGCTGAATCCGAATGATCGCCGCACGCGTCAATCGGGAACCTTTGGCATGGAAGTGCTCAAAGATAAATACACTTGCAGAATCACGGCCCAAGGCACTCAAACCGGCGAACGGGCGTTGGTGCAAATCGACCCGAAAAAGCTGCCGTTCAAGACGCTCGATGACATCGGCATGCGAGCCAAGATGCAGGAACAGCTCGAAGCCGTGTTGCAACAACCGCAAGGACTATTGCTGTTCTCGGCCATGCCTGGCGGTGGTCTGACCACGACCATGGATACCGTGCTCTCCAATACCGATCGGTTCATGCGCAACTTCGTGGCGGTGGTCGACGAAGGCAAGCCAGAGCGAGAAATCGAGAATCTCCACGTCACGACCTATTCAAGCGCCGCCGGAGAGACGCCGGCCACGATACTGCCCAAGCTGGTGCGCACCTACCCAGACGTGATCGTCGTGCGCGACGCGGCGGATTTGGAAACGGTTTCGATCCTTTGTGAACAAGTGGGCGAGAAACGGCTTGTGATCACCAGCATTCGCGCCAAAGAAGCCGTCGAAGCGCTGCTGCGCATGCTCATGCTCAAGATTCCGCCGAACGAGTTCATACCGGTCATGACGGCCGTGCTCAACGTGCGTCTGATCCGCAAATTGTGCGATCAGTGCAAAGAAGGATACCCGCCTCCGGCCGAGGTGCTCAAACAGTTGGGCCTGCCGGCGGGACGCGTGGAAGCCTTGTTTCGCCCGCCGACCGTGCCTATCGATCCGAAGCACCCGGATGCTGTTTGCGAGCAGTGTCAGGGCCTGGGCTACTTTGGCCGCACGGCGATTTTCGAACTATTGCTGGTCGACGATGACCTGCGACAAGTGCTCACCACGACCCCCAAGCTGGAAAACCTGCGGGCAGCGGCCCGCAAGGCCAAACATCGCAGCCTGCAAGAAGAAGGCGTGCTATTGGTGGCGCGCGGCGTGACTTCGATTCAGGAACTTTTGCGCGTGCTCAAGCAATAAGGAAAGCCGCCATGTTCATTTCCATTTTCTTGGCCCTGATCTTCATCGCTTGTTTTGCATCGTTGATGACTGGGGGTCTGTGGAGCAACACGATTACCTTGGTGAATATGATTACTTCAGCATTCCTGGCGACGAACTATTTCGAACCGCTGGCGAATTTCTTCGAAAAGCAAGATGCTTCGTTCACGTACATCTGGGATTTCTTGGCGTTGTGGTTGGTCTTCGCGCTCTCGATGACGATCTTGCGCGTGGCGACCGATTATGTGTCGCAAGTCAAAGTGAAGTTCTTCATGCCGGTCGAGAAGGCCGGTGGCTATATCATGGCGATCTGGGCCAGTTGGATCATGTTGTGCTTCGCGACCATGACTCTGCACACGGCCCCACTGTCCAAGAACTTCATGGGGTTCCAAAGCGAGCCCTCCACAAAAATGATGTTTGGGCTAGCTCCCGATCGGCTCTGGCTGGCCTGGGTACACCGTGAATCTCTTGGTCCTCTCTGCGGCCTGCGCGCGATCGTGCCCTTCGACGCCACCGGCGATTTCATTCTGCGGTACGCCGCCCGACGCGACGAATTCGACAAGCAGATGACGCTGACCAAAGCCGCGGGCGGCGGCGGAATGCCCGCGGCCACGCCATAGTGAGAGTTTTTCGGAAAGCTCACTCCCAAAAGAAGTCCGATCTCTCCGGCAGTAAAAAAATGGGCGGTTAGAACGAGCTAACCACCCATTGAAAATTGCATCGAGAACGAAACGCCGGAGCAAAGCGGACTTAGGCTTGGCGGCGGGCGATGGCCCGATTCCTTAACCGATAGCTCGAAACCGAAATCAGACCGATCAGGATCAGGCAGATCGACGACGGCTCGGGCACGATGTTGGCGGTGAAGTTCAGGTTGTCGATTGCCAGCGCGTCGTCCTGGCCACTCAGGTCGGTAGGAACCCACTTGAGCACAAGCGTCTGACCGGGGGCCCAAATGAAGGGGGCAGTGCCTGAGACGCTTGCCTGGTTGGCTGCCAGATTGCCGTTGATCGCCACATTGGTCGGGCTAACTTGAGTGTTCGGCGAGCTGAGGCTCAGCGTGGGATAGCTAATCAAGCCCAGACCGTTGATGCCCGTGCCCGAGCCGTAAGAAAACTGCAACGTGTCGGGCGTGGCCACGTCTCCGCGCCGCCATTGCTCTCCGACAAAGGACAGCGTGAAGCTGCCGAAGGTGAAGGCGGTATTGTTCGTGACCACGAGACCGAAGTTTCCGATCTGGTTGCTCGTCGTCAGCGCGCCCAGGGCTCGCTCGGTGGAGCCACCGGTGCCAAGGCTCAGCACGCCACGGCCAGCGCTACCGCTTAAGCTGCCGTCTTGCGAACGGAATTCGGTGTCGGCACTCGATCCACCGTAGTTGCCGAGTTGCCAGCCTGCCAGCCCACTAGCAGCAGTGACGGCGTTCAGGTCGAAGGGCCCGTTGGCCGTGGTGCCCGTCAATACCTGGGACGCGTTGGTGACGTTCGTGGGCAACCCGTCAAAATTCTGCGTGTAAGTTCCGCCTGAATAGCTCAAGGG
>JAYVCO010000368.1:0-2226 GCA_043749935.1 Planctomycetia bacterium | reverse complement strand
ACGGCGACGGCAAGGCAGACATTGTCGTCACGAATCAAGGTTCCAACGATGTCAGTGTGCTGTTGGCTGATCCCGCCACGCTGCTGCGGCCGGGCGTGCGGTTGAACGTTGGCGCCGGGCCAACGCAAACCGTCGTCGGCGATTTCAATAACGACGGCAAGACCGATTTAGCTGTCGCCAGCGCCACCGCCAACCAGGTTTGGGTTCTCAACGGCGTCGGCAACGGCTTTTTCAACGACACCGCGCCCACCGTGTTCAACACCGGCAGTTCGCCGCAATCGCTGATCGTCGGCACGTTCGATGGCAAGCAGGATTTGGTCACGCTCAACTTTGGGTCCAACAACCTGTCGTTCTATTCCGGCTTCGATCCTAATCATCGCGTCGATATCGCCGCCGGCGGAACGAATCCGATTTCGGCCGTATCGTTTGACTCCAACCACGATGGCTTGCTGGATCTGGTCGTCGGCAACAACGGCGATGGCGCCATCAGCGTGTTCCTGGGCGGCAATCAAGGACTCGTGCTTTCGGAAACCATGTTCGAAGCCGGTTTGGAACATCCAGTGGCATTAGCTCTGGCCGATCTGGGCGAAGGCGGCGACCTGCGGCTGCTCTGCACCGAAGAAGGCGACGAGCTGGTTCGCGTGTTTTCCAAAAACGCGCTTGCCAAAGACTCGCCAGAGAATGCGGGCCTGGTGTCGCTAGCCGCCGAATCCACCGGCGAAACTACCGGTTCGCCACTGCTTTCGCTAGCCAACAGTTTGACGGCGCTGCTTGCCGTTTCAGCATTGGAACTGAGCGACGTGGCAACCGAAATCGATACAACCAGCCTGGGCGGCGCGGCAGGCGTGAAATTCGATTTTGCCCGGCTCGCGGCCAACATCTCATCGTGGTTGCAATCGGCCGAACAGTGGACCGACCAGTGGTTGGCCAAGCTTTCGCCGATCACCGGCGTCGCGATCAAGACGGAAGACGTGGTTGCGGTGGCCGGCCAACTTGCAGCGAATGTGTTTTTGCCCGGCGCGGCGGGCGACGCCGTCTATCAAGTGGCTGTCTCGTATTGGCAAACACCGACTGGCACGCCGGCAAACTTGCCGCCAGGCGCGGCGGTCGATAAGGCGATTGTGGATATGGATCTCGGTCCTAAAACGCCGAGCGAAAAAATTATCGACGAAGCGGTTGGCAAACCGCGGCAGGCTTCGTTTGCGCCGCGCGTTTTGCCCGATCAGGCGTCGGATGCAATGGCTTTGCCCATCAGCGGCGCGTCAGCCAATCAACTGGCGGCCACCGGGCCGCTGCTGGGTGGCGGTGACGATACGCAGCAAAACTGGTTGCGATGGGCTGCCATCGGAACGATCGGCGCGGCGGCGCTGGGCGGAGCCGGATATGGTGGATACCGGTTGGCGCGTCGGCGCGAACTCACTGCAAAACTGTTAGGAGAAAACCATGCCAAGCTCGACTAAGGAATTACTGCCAGGCCAATGGTGGGCGGTCGCGCAGTGCGTCGATTCCTACGAAGAGGAGTCGGGCGAAGGTTTTCCCGATCTGCGAAAATACTCCGATCGAACCGACCCCGAGCATCGCCTGGCCGCCCTTGAAGAATTGGTGCGCGTCGATCTCGAGCGTCGCTGGGACAAAGGGCAGGCTCGCAAGATTGAAGATTATTTGCGCGATTATCCGGAACTCAAACATGCTTCCGTTTCGCTCGAGAATCTGGTGCGTGACGAATTGCAAGTCCGTTCGCGGCACGGCGAGAGCGTCTCGGTGGACGAACTTCGCCAGCGATTTCCGTACATCGAGAGTCATCGGCTCTTAAACACCTCCGAGCAGATCGCCGGCACATTG
This sequence comes from Planctomycetia bacterium, assembly GCA_043749935.1. GTDB lineage: Bacteria > Planctomycetota > Planctomycetia > Pirellulales > PALSA-1355 > PALSA-1355. The sequence goes on along the minus strand of JAYVCO010000368.1, from coordinate 384 downwards.
CCGTTCGCCGTGCAGCCGCTGGAGACCAACCGCATCGATTCGACCGACGAACGCTCGGGCACGCTGATCTTCGATAGCAAACAGAATCGCGATTCGTCCGCCAACTCCACTCGCAATTCCACCACGTCGCCGTCCGCCGCACGATCGCCCGATTCCACTCCCACGCGCGACGCGCCATCCGCTACCGTTGCGCCGCGTTCGCAATCGACGGTCATGTCCGGCGGATCGCAAGGCAGCGATAAGTTACCGGCGTCGATCGGTCGCTACACGGTTAAGAAGACTCTGGGCTCCGGCAGTTTCGGCATGGTCTACCGCTGCTTCGACGAAGATCTGAAGCGCGAGGTGGCCATCAAAGTGCCGACGCGATCTGGCGCTTCGCGCGAT
>JAYVCO010000367.1:0-9836 GCA_043749935.1 Planctomycetia bacterium | reverse complement strand
GCGGCGTCGAAACCAATCCGCCCGCTCCGGCAAAGTAGACGTGCGGCTCCTTGACCCAGCGGCTCTCGGGCGTAGGCGCCTCGGTCAGGCGAATCTTCTTGTCGTCGCCCGGTTGATAGAGGGCCGTCAAGCGGGCAACCTTTGCCGCCGGCAAATAAAAGTACGTGTCGTTCATGCCCAATGGCTCGAAGATTCGCTTGCGAAAGTAGGCGTCGAGCGTTTCGCCAGAAATGACTTCCACCAGCCGGCCCACGACGTCGGTCGCCGGGCCATATTCCCACGCTTCGCCGGGGTGAAAATTCAGAGGCATTTTGGCAAGTCGCGCCACGCTATCGGCCATCGTGTCGGTGGGCTCTTTGCGCCCGGTGTTTTTGACATACTCCGGTTGAGTCAGTCCGCGATACGAATTGGGCAGCCCGGCGGCGTGCGTCAGCAGATGCTTGAACGTGATCGGCCGCCTGGCGGGCACCAAAATGTTGGGCGTTTCCACACGCTCGCCGGCCGGCGGGGGCTGGATAACTTTCATGTCCGCAAACTCGGGCAGCCACTTCGAGATCGGATCGTTGAGCAGAAAGTGCCCTTCCTCATAGAGCATCATCAGGGCCACCGACGTGATCGGCTTGGTCATCGAGGCGATGCGAAAGATCGAGTCGGTGGTCATCGGCGCTTTGGCTTCAGCATCGCGATAGCCAATGGCATCCAAATGTACGATCCGTCCCTTGCGAGCCACCAGCGTCACCACGCCAGGCACCTCGTTGCGATCGATATAGCGCTGCATGGCAGTTCGGATCCGCGCGAGCCGCTCGGCCGACATGCCCACCGACTCGGGCTTTACTGTCGCCAAATTCTCGGCGGGCAATGCGCACGGCAGAAAGACAACCAAGGCGAACAGAATCGCCGATACGCTGATGAACTGTCGACGATTGCCGATTCGGTTTCGCTTCATGGCAGCATCCTTTTCTCGCACGGTCTTGGCTTGCTCGCGCCTTATTTGAAATCAACGACGACAGAAGCAGGCTATCACCGCTGATGCCCGAGCGTCAAGGAAATTGGTGTGCAAATGCAGGCAATTGTCAGGCTGAAGCCTGACCTTCGGAAGAATTCCGATTTCGCCCTGCCGCGAGGATGGCCAGAAAGCGAAAAAGCCCGGGACGCAACCGTGCGCATCCCGGGCTTTTCACTGGTATAGAGCGCGAACTCTGAGGTCCCGCCGACTTATGCAGCGAGCGGGCTTGAACGTTACGCGCTTTTGTTCTTCGGTTCGGCGATCGGGAACATGGGCTTGCGTCCCTCGACCACGTCTTTGGTGATCACATAGCGGTTGCCCTGCCCTTGGTCGGGCAAGTCATACATGATATCCAGCATCACGTCTTCGATGATCGAACGCAGGCCGCGCGCCCCGGTTTCTTTCACCTGGGCCCGATTGGCAATCGTCTGCAAAGCATCTTCGGTGAATTGCAGATCGGCGTTCTCCATCGAGAACAAGCGCTGGTACTGTTTGATCAAGGCATTCTTCGGCTCGGTGAGCACTCGAACTAGAGCTTCGGAGTCCAAGGGTGTCAGCGCCGAAATAACCGGCAACCGCCCGACCAACTCGGGAATTAGTCCAAACTCGAGAATATCGTCGCTCGTGACCTGCGGCAGTAGCTTGGAAACGTTCGCATCGGCTTGTACGCCGCTCTCCTGGCCAAATCCGATGGTCCGCCGGCCGAGCCGCTTGCCGATGATCTTGTCGATGTTGACGAACGTTCCGCCGCAGATGAACAGGATGTTGCTGGTGTCCATCTGAATGTACTGCTGCTCGGGATGCTTGCGGCCGCCCTGCGGAGGGACGTTGGCGACCGTGCCTTCGAGCATTTTGAGCAACGCCTGCTGGACGCCTTCGCCGCTCACGTCTCTCGTGATCGAGACGTTGTGGTTCGTCTTGCCGATCTTGTCGATCTCGTCGATATAGAGCACGCCCCGCTGCGCCGATTCGAGATCGAAGTCGGCCGCGTGTAGCAGCTTGAGCAACAAGTTTTCGACATCCTCGCCGACGTAGCCGGCCTCGGTCAGCGTGGTCGCGTCGCCGATGGCAAACGGCACATTCAAGATCTTGGCCAGCGTGCGGGCGAGCAATGTCTTGCCACAGCCGGTTGGCCCAATCAGCAGGATATTCGATTTTTCGATTTCAACGTCGCCCCCTTCGGCGCCCAGCATCAAACGCTTGTAGTGCGTGTGCACGGCCACGGCGAGCACCTTCTTGGCATGCTCCTGGCCGATCACGTACTCGTCGAGTTGCGTGACGATTTCGCGTGGCGAAGGGATCTTGGTGAAGAGCTGCTTGTTGGTGCCACGGCGGCGCCGCTCCTGTTCCAAAATGGATTGGCACAGCTCGATGCACTCGCCGCATATATAGACATCGCCGGGTCCTTCCACCAAAGGACCGACATCTCGATAGCTCTTGCGACAAAACGAACAGAAGGCGTTCTTCTTCGTCGTGCCGCCGCCGCGCCGACCACCAGTAGTACTGTTGACGTCCCTACCTGAGGGCATACCCGCTCCTTTCAGTGACCACCCCGCGCACTTCACCCCAAGCGGGTGTTACGTCGAGGGTTGTCGAATCCAAGGTGTCGCTCGAGTGGCCAAACGGGCGCGCGTCATTGCAATGGCCGGGAATCTTCCCTGGGCGAAATCGTGTCGAGCAGCCAATGATCAATTCTAAACACATGGAACAGTGCCGGCCGGATTGCGAAATTTACGGAAGTAACTAGCAGTCGGACCTCCCAAGCCGCAATATCCGGGCCGCCCCTGAGGTTTGGGCCATGTGCCCGTTCGGCAGTATCCAACTAACGTCGTTCGTCCGACTCGTTTAACTCCTGCTGCAAACGCTCCGCCAGCATAGCCTTTATTGTTCGGTATTCCTCGTCGCTTAGCTCACCCTGGGCGTGTAATTCTTTGAAATTCGTCAACCACTCGCTAGTCGGGGCAGCTTTGTCGTCCAGGCCCGCCCGGACCCTGCCGATCACGTAGACTCCGCCGGCAATAAGCGCGGCCAGGAGCGCCAATAAGATCACCACGCTAGCCAGAGGGCTGCCCAAGAACTCGGCCATTGAAGCGCCGGCCAACCGTGGCCGCTACCTTTTTCCAGTCTCCCCCTATTTCGCCCTCGACCAAAGGTATTATGCACGCCCCCTTCCCGCTCGTCCAGGATTGGCGAAGAGTTCGGAAAATCCACCGACTTCTGCTGGACGCGTGTTTTGACCTGCACTCTGCGTGCCGCGAGGGGCGTTGTTGACAGTTTTCCGGCAAAGCGCTAGCCTGTGGATAACGTGTCAATTCCTTCTCTCGGCGGCAGTTCCAACATGTCCAAAGATTCCAATCTTGCCCGGGTCCAGCAATCCGGAATCGTGGCCGTGATTCGCGCCGCCAGTGGCGAGTTACTGGTCGACGTGGCCGAGGCCCTGTTGGCCGGCGGCGTCGACGTGATGGAAGTCACGTTCACGGTGCCGCGGGCGCCCCAGGTGCTCGAGCGCGTTCTCGAACGATTGGGCGACCGGATTCTATTGGGCGCCGGAACCATCTTGGATCCAGAAACAGCTCGCATCGCCCTGCTTTCTGGGGCCGAGTTCATCGTTTCGCCGACCGTGAACGCGGAAGTAATTAGGCTCTGCAAACGGTATGAGAAGCTGTGCATGCCCGGCGCTTTTACGCCCACCGAAGTGCTCAGCGCTTGGGAGGCCGGTGCAGACATCGTCAAAATCTTCCCGTCGGACGTGACCGGACCGGCGTATCTCAAGGCCCTGGCTGGTCCGCTGCCGCAGATTCGCCTGATGCCTACTGGCGGAGTGAATCTGCAGACCGCCGAGGCGTTTTTGCAGGCTGGGGCCTTCGCGCTCGGAGTCGGGGGTTCGCTCGTCGATCCCAAATTGGTGGCGGCGGGAGAAATCAAAAAAATCGAGCAGCGGGCTCGACAGTTTGTTGAAATTGTTACCAACTTCCGACGTGCCAGCGGTCGCTGATCCCTTCAATTGTCTCCCGTGGCTCAGACTGGGACCCCTCCCAAACTACCTGCTTTCGCTTCCCCGATCCGTCGCTAATTCCCTCTCCAGCGGCAAGGTCGCATGCTCCGATAACCAATCGTAGGCGCGCTTTCCTCGCGGCGTTTGATTCCGCGCGCGCCTGATAGCAGTTGATCGTTGGGGGGCAACGCATCAATGCGGCTACGACCGCAGTTCGCGCTGGCACTACTATTGATGGCTATTTTCGGCCATTCGGTCGATGCTGCGCCGAAAGCGCCAAACGAGACTGACCCGCCACCCGCCACGATTGCCTGGACGCGGCAAAATGCGTTCACAATTCCGTTCCGGATCGAGCCGGCCCAAGGAAGCACCGAACAACCGGTCGAAGTGCAGCTCCACGTCTCGGCCAATCAAGGAGCAAGCTGGGAGCTGTCCAGCCACGTGAAACCCGAAAAGGGGTCGTTCGTGTTTCGCGCTCCGCATGATGGGGAATACTGGTACTGCATTCGCACGGTCGACAAGCGCGGACAAGTGCGGCCCGATGGAAATTTCCAGCCGCAATTGAAAGTGGTGGTCGATACGGTAGCGCCACGGCTCGACCTGACGGCCTCACGCGGGGAAGCTGGCGAAATCGTTGCCCGCTGGCAGGCCGTCGACCCGAATCTCAAATTGGGGAGTTTCAAACTCGAGTATCGTGCTGATCCGACCGCGCCCTGGGAAACCGTCGCCGTCGATTCTCCACCCACGGCCATGCGCCACACCCTCAGTGGCGAAGCCACCTGGTGGCCCAAATCAAGCAGCACTGGGTCGATCGCCGTCCGAGCAACAATCGCCGACAACGCCAGCAACCCTGCGGTTAGCCAGGCCTCGGTGAAATTGGATGGCGCGAAGTCAAATGAGCCGACGGTAGCCGATCAAGCAAAGCCAAATCCCGCTGGTACATCGCCAACCGATGCCGGCGCCGCCGATTCAACCCGCTGGCCCCCTGACCGCTCGACGCCCGACCCGCTGGCCCGCGGCGCGAACCCAGATTTGGGTTCCACAAGCTCACCCACGGCTCGCGATACCGACTGGCGCGAGGCGGGCTCGACCGAGAAGAAACGCCCCTCAGGCGGGCGCGTGCCGGCGCAACCCGTGGGCCAAAGCTCGGCCGACGGTCGCCCAGGCGCGCTCGACTGCAGTCTCTTGCCTCCCGGCGAGCGCCCGCGAATGGTCAACGCGCGGTCGTTCGAGCTTGAATATGAGATCGATTCGGTCGGGCCTTCGGGCATTGCCAAAGTCGAGCTGTGGGGCACACGTGACGGCGGACGCACCTGGTCGAGCATTGGGACCGATCCAGATAATCGCAGTCCGATGAGCATTAGCGTTCCTGCCGAGGGAATCTACGGATTTCGCATTGTTGTGCAAAGTGGCAGCGGATTGGGCAGTCGTCCGCCGGCCCCTGGGGATATGCCCGAAATCTGGATCGGCGTCGACCTGACTAAGCCTGTGGGTCGGATTACCGCGGCCGACGTGGCCGCCGACGCGAGCGAACTGGTCATCCGCTGGGAGGCGAGTGACGAGCGTCCCGATCCGCGTCCGATTTCGATCACGTTTGGCAGCGCCGTCGGCGGTCCCTGGATGCCGGTCGCCTCGGGGCTGGAAAACACGGGCAGCTATCGCTGGCGGTTGGACAACCGCGTGCCCGCTCAGATTTATTTGCGGCTGGAAGTCCGAGACGAAGCTGGCAACTTGGGGCTCTTCGAACTACCGGAGCCGGTTTCGCTGGATCGTAGCCGGCCGGAGGGCCATATTCGCGGTGTCCGTCCGCTGGGACAAGTCGATCGCGGCAAACGCCTGCGCTAGCAACTGTCTGTCTACTTCCAGCCAAACGCGAGACCCGTGAGCCGCTCGTAGGCTTCGATGTATTTCGCCCGCGTTTGGGCAACCACATCGGCCGGCAGCTCGGGTGGCGGGCTGTTTTTATCCCAACCGGTCGTCTCGAGCCAATCGCGCACGAATTGCTTATCGAAGGACGGCTGAGCTTTACCAGGTTGGAATTGATCGAGAGGCCAGAATCGTGAACTGTCCGGCGTCAGAACTTCGTCGATCAGGATGATCTTGTCGTCCACCTGCCCCCATTCGAACTTGGTGTCGGCAATGATAATGCCTCGCGTTCGGGCATATTCGGCGCCCCTCTGATACACGCCCAAGCTCCGATCGCGCAATTCGGCGGCCAGTTCCGTTCCTACCGACTCGGCCATCTGCTCGAACGAAACGTTCACATCGTGTCCGCTCTCTTCCTTGGTTGCCGGCGTGAAGATCGGTTCGCCGAGCGAGTCGCTCTCTTTCAAACCGGCCGGCAAGCGAATGCCGCAGACGCTCCCGTGCCGTTGATACTCCTTCCAGCCGGAGCCCGACAGGTAGCCGCGGACCACGCATTCAAATGGCACGACCTTGGTCTTGCGGACCAGCATGCTCCGTCCGACCAGGGGGTCCGGATCGGTGCCGAGTGGCAAGTCGAGGGCACTGACATCTGTCGTGAGCAAGTGATTGGGCTCATTGAGCCTGGCAAACCAAAACGCGCTGATTTGCGTTAGCACGCGGCCCTTGTCGGGAATGCCCGTGGGAAGAATCCAGTCGAAAGCGCTGATCCGATCCGTGCTGACCAAGAGCAACTCGCGCCCCAGATCATAGATATCTCGCACTTTGCCGCGGCGCACGGGCAATTTTGCCAGGTTTGTTTCGAGAACGGGCTGCTGCATGGTACTTGTTCGCTACTCCGAAAGGTGCTTGTCGCGCAATTCTCGCGATTGGCTGGTAAGGCGGAGTATAACACACGCGCTTGCACAGGGAACACGACGGCCGATGGAGGCGGCGTGAGCCTTGCCACGGACGTTCTGCATCTAGTTGAACCCGCCTCTCCACTGCGTTAGACTCGCGTTGAGGACCATCGACGTACAATTCGTTCTGTTCCTAATGGTTACGTTTCCGCCCAGGCACGTCTGGGGTGCCAATTCATTTCGAGGATGCCCCTGCCGATGGGCGCAATGAAATTTCTGGTACCGCGGCGTGACCGCATGGCTGCCGACGCCGTCGAGCGGGCGTACATTGCCGGCGTCGATGAAATTCCCTGGCATTGCCGCACGCACTGGACCGATCAGGGACTTTTGGTGGAACGGTCGGAGAACGATTCGGGCAATTTTCACATTCCCTGCGCCGTCGCCGGACACGGCGAACTGATGCTCTCGACAGCCAGCCTGATGGAACGCCAGCGTCCGTATCATTTGCACGTCGAGCTGGCGCGGGGCACGCTCAATCGTCTGCGCAACCAGGTGGCCACTTGGGAATCAGCAGGCCTGGCCTTGCCCGCTACTGTTCGCGACAGGATCGGCCAGGCGATTGGCCATCTCTCTTGGGCGGCCACGCGCCAACAGGAGTTGGAACCAGCGGCCGATCGCGCCGCGCAGTCCATTGGCCTCGCTCTCGATGCGATCGACTTGCTCAGCGGAAGTTATATCGAGCAGGCCTTGGCGGCTCGCCATCAACAAACGAGCAAGCTTAGCACGCTGCTGGGGATCAATCTGGGCTCCACACGGCCCTCCGAAGCACTGACTCGGCAAATTGTGCCGGCGTTCAATATGGCCGCAGTGCCACTTGTCTGGCGCGACATCGAAGGCCACGAAGGTCGTCGCGACTGGACCCAAAGCGACCAGCAAATCGAATGGTGTCGGGCGCACGGGCTGAAGATTTGTAGTGGCCCCCTGTTGCAAATTGAAAAATGGTCGCTCCCCGATTGGATGTTTCTGTGGGGCCAGGACGACGAAGAGAGCTTTCGGTCGTGTGTGGCCGAGCATCTCCATGCGGTCGTAACGCGATACCGTGGCAAGGTGCAACTCTGGCAGTGCGCGGCCCGGCTGAACGTCACCAATGAATTTTCCCAGACGGAAGAGGAACGGCTACGACTGGCCGTGATGTCGATCGAAACCATCCGCCGAGCCGATCCGCGGGCGCCTGTTGTGATTACGTTGGATCAGCCTTGGGGTTCGTTCATGAGCCGGCTCGACTGCGAGCTGTCGCCGCTGCACTTTGCCGACGCACTGGTTCGAGCCGATTTGGGACTGGCCGGAATCGGCTTGGAAATCAATCTCGGCTATGCACAAGCCGGAACCGAGCCGCGGGACGTGTTGGAATTCGGCAGACAAATCGACCGTTGGAGCGGTCTAGGGTTGCCGCTGCTGGTGACGTTGTGTGTCCCCAGCGGCAATAGCGTTGACGCGCAGGCTCGAGCCCGCGTGACGCCCGTGAGCTATTCCGCGTCCGGAGAACTGTCTGGCGCGACGCAGCGCGCTTGGGCCGAAAAATTTCTGCCCGTGTTGCTTTCCAAACAGCCGGTTCAGGGGATCATCTGGAACCAACTACTCGAAACTCAGCCGCATGAATTTCCTCACGGCGGGCTATTCGACGAGCACGATCGCCCCAAACCGCTTTTGGAGTTCCTCCAGACGTTGCGACGCCAGCATTTGGCTTAGCTTGAACGACCGTTGGCGGTCTAGTGGCCTGCGGGCCGGAAAGTCCTAAGTAGCACGGCACGGCCCCTCAATCTTGGGCTCGCCCGAAGCAGGCCAGGCACATATCGTCGCTCTGCGGCCGTCCGCCGACGAACCGTTTGACATCGTCAAGAATCAGTCGACCGAGCCCAGACGACGGCACCGGTTTGGTGGCCAATTGTTCGGCCAGCCGATCCAGCCCGTACAATTCGCCGGCCATGTTCATCGCTTCGCTGATGCCGTCGGTGAATATCGCCAGAAAGTCACCGGCAGCGAACGGTCGGGTGTATTGTTCATATTCGAAATCCGCGTCAACTCCCAGCGGTAGGCCGGCTTCGTCGCCGCCAATCTCCTCGACCTTGCCACCGCTATGCCGCAACAAAGGCGGCATGTGGCCGGCGTTGACCAGCGTAATCTCATTTCGGTCGGCATCTAGAACCGCCAGGACAAACGTGACAAACCGATCTTGCCAACCGCTGCGGCTGAAACTCGCGTTGATGCGGTTGATGGCCGCCGCGGGCGTGTTTTCGCTCGCCAGGCAATAGCGGACTTCTCCCGACAGCTTGGCCATCAAGAGAGCCGCGGAAACTCCCTTCCCCGAGACATCGCCCAGCACCACGGCCAATCGATTTCCGCTCAACTCGACATAGTCATAGTAGTCGCCGCCAACCTGGTTGGCAGGTTCATAGAAATCAAAAAACGAGTAACCCGCAACGATTGGCGGCGCCGCCGGCAGCAATCCGCGCTGCACCTTGTGGGCAAGTTCCAAGTCACGTTCGAGCGCTTGCTGTTTGAGGGCGGTTTCGTGCATTCCCGCGTTGTCGACCGCGATCGCGGCTTGCGAAGCGACGCTCGCCAGCACGTCGAGGTCGTCTTTCTGAAAGCGCTGGCGTTGATCGGCCGTATCGACCTGAATCACTCCCAGCGAGTTGCCGTCGCTGTCGACCAGCGGAGCGCACATCACCGAGCGGATTCGCAAATCGGCAATGCTCTGGCTCGAATCGAACCGCGAATCATTGGCCGCGTCGGCCGAAAGCACAGCCTCTTGGCTCTGCATCACCTGGTTCACGATGGTGCGGCTGATGCGAATCTGGTCTTCCATATCCGCGCGGCGGTGTTTGATCGCCTTGGGCACCAGCAACCCGTCGGGCTGGGTGCGCAGGATCACGAACCCGCGATCGGCTTGAATGAAAATCTTGAAAAGGCTGTCCAGTAATTTGCCAAGCACTTCGTCCAGGCTGACCGCCTTGCCCAGATTCTTGGCGATCTCGATCATCGCGCGCAGCTTCACCTCGGGATTGACCGT
>JAYVCO010000366.1:0-16692 GCA_043749935.1 Planctomycetia bacterium | reverse complement strand
ATTCGGGAGTTACTCAGATGGACGCAGTGTTTTTAGGAATCGTCGTGGCGTTTTTCGCCATCTGTGTCGGCATGGTCCGGCTGGTTGAACGGCTTTAGGAGACGAGCTATGGATGGGATCTATGTATTGGGAGCGGTCGTGTCGGCGTTCCTGTTTGCCTACCTGGTTATCGCGTTATTGAAGCCGGAGTGGTTCGCATGACTACCAATGCTATTCTGCAAATCGTTTTCTACCTGGTCGTGCTTCTGGCTCTCGTAAAGCCCTTGGGCGCCTTCATGGCTCGAGTCTACGAGAACAAGCCGTGTGGGCTGGACAAGGTTCTGGGACCGCTGGAAAGATTGATCTACCGGCTGTGCGGCATCGATCCGACTGTCGAGATGTCGTGGCAACGTTACACGTATGCGGCACTAGCGGTCAATTTTCTGGGCCTGCTGATCGTCTACGGTCTGTTGCGTCTGCAAGACATCCTGCCGCTCAACCCGCAGCACATGGCGGGCACCACGCCCGACCTCGCATTCAACACGGCCGTCAGTTTTGCCACGAACACGAACTGGCAAAGTTATGGCGGTGAAGCGACGCTCAGTTATCTTTCGCAGATGTTGGGGCTGTCCGTCCAGAATTTTGTGTCGGCCGCTTCCGGTATGGCTGTCTTAGTGGCTTTGATTCGCGGTTTCGTCCGCCGGCAATCTTCGTCCATCGGCAATTTCTGGTTCGACTTTACGCGTAGCACGGTCTACATCCTGCTACCTTTGTCTGTCGTGCTGGCGCTCGTGCTCGTTTCGCAGGGGGTCGTGCAGACATTCGAACCGTACGCAAAGGTTGCGATCCTTGAACCGACAACGTTCCAGGAGCCAGTGGTCGGCGATGATGGAGCTCCAGTCCTGGACGAGAAAGGACAGCCGACAACCAAAACGTCGCCGCTTACCGAGCAGGTGATCGCCGTCGGTCCGGCGGCGTCGCAAATCGCCATCAAGCAGCTCGGCACCAACGGTGGCGGATTCTTTAACGCCAACTCGGCGCACCCCTTTGAAAATCCCACGCCGATTTCCAACTTCTTCGAGTTGTTGTCGATCCTCGTGATTTCCGCGGCTCTGTGCTACACGTTCGGCAAGATGATCAACGACACTCGGCAAGGCTGGGCCGTTTTGGCGGCGATGTTCGTCATCTTCCTACCGTTACTGGCCGTGTGTTATTGGTACGAGCAGGGCGGCACTCCCGCTTTGGCCGCGCTGGGCGTCGATCAGCAAGCCAGTACCGAGCAGGCCGGCGGCAACATGGAAGGCAAAGAGACTCGCTTTGGCATTGGCCAGAGTGCGCTGTGGGCGACGGCGACCACGAGCGCCTCCAACGGCAGCGTCAACTCGATGCACGACTCGTACACGCCACTGGGCAGACTGGTTCCGATGTGGCTGATCCAGCTTGGCGAAGTGATCTTTGGCGGCGTCGGCAGTGGGCTGTATGGCATGCTGGCCTTCGCCATCATTGCCGTGTTCGTCGGCGGCCTGATGGTCGGACGCACGCCGGAATATCTGGGAAAGAAGATTGAAGCGTTCGAAATGAAGATGGCGGCCATCATCATTCTGGTTCCGCCGATGGCCGTGCTCGTCGCCACGGCAGTCGCGGTGAGCTTTCCGGACATCATCAAACCTAGCATTCCCAACTCGGGCCCTCACGGTTTCGGCGAGGTGCTCTACGCCACCAGTTCGGCCAGTAACAACAACGGCAGCGCCTTTGCCGGGTTGAACGCCAACGTGCCTTTTTTCAATACGCTGCTCGGGCTGTGCATGCTTTCGGGTCGCTACCTGCTGACGATTCCGATCCTGGCCATTGCCGGCTCGCTGGCGGCCAAAAAGTACACGCCGGTCAGCTCTGGCACGCTACCGACTCACGGTCCGCTGTTTGTCGTATTGCTAGTAGGCGTCGTCCTGTTGGTCGGCGCGTTGACTTTTGTGCCGGCCCTGGCGCTGGGTCCGATCGTGGAACACTTGATGATGGTGGAGTAAAGGTATGTCTACCAAGTCTCGGTCTTTCTTTGATACTGAAATCATGCGGCGCGCCGCAACGGAGTCGTTCCATAAGCTCGACCCGCGCCGCCAAGTTCGCAACCCCGTGATGTTCACCGTGTATGTGGGCAGCATCCTGGCTACAATCTTGTGGATCCAGTCACTCTCGTCAACTGGCGAGGAGCCCTCGTGGTTCATCCTGGCCGTCACGGTGTGGTTGTGGTTTACCGTGCTGTTCGCAAATTTTGCGGAGGCCATGGCCGAAGGGCGGGGCAAGGCTCAGGCCGACGCCTTGCGCCGGGCCCGGCAGGAAGTGCCCGCCAAGAAATTCGTTCGCCCGCGTGAGGCTCACGCGCCGGTTCCCAACTTCACCGATTTGCTGCGGACCGGCGATGTCACGATTACCGAGGCCACGGACCTGCGGAAAGGCGACCTGGTGTTTGTCGACGTCGGCGATTACATTCCGGCCGACGGCGAAGTTGTCGAGGGAGTCGCTTCGGTGGATGAAAGCGCCATCACGGGCGAAAGCGCCCCGGTCATTCGCGAAAGCGGCGGCGACCGTAGCGGCGTTACCGGCGGCACGCGCGTGCTGTCGGACTGGCTGATTGTCCGCATCATGGCCAACCCGGGCGAAACCTTTCTCGATCGCATGATCCAGATGGTCGAAGGAGCCAAGCGGCAAAAGACGCCCAACGAGATCGCGTTGGATATTCTGTTGGCAGGCATGACCATTATCTTTCTGCTGGTTTGCGTCACACTGTTGCCCTATTCGATTTTCAGTGTCGGCGTTGCGGGGCAGGGTACGCCCATTACGGTCACTGTCCTCGTGGCGTTGCTAGTCTGCCTGATCCCCACGACGATCGGGGCTCTCTTATCGGCTATTGGGATCGCCGGCATGGATCGGATGATCCAGGCCAACGTGATCGCCATGTCGGGCCGCGCCGTCGAAGCAGCAGGCGACGTCGACGTGTTGCTGCTCGACAAAACCGGAACGATCACGCTGGGCAATCGGCAGGCGGTCGAGTTTCTACCGGTCAACGGCGTGGCCGCGACCGATCTGGCCGATGCGGCGCAACTGTCTTCTCTGGCGGACGAAACGCCCGAAGGCCGCAGCATCGTGGTCTTGGCCAAGTCGAAATATGGCTTGCGAGAGCGCGACATCAGCAAGATCCACGCCAAATTCATTCCCTTCAGCGCCCATACGCGCATTAGTGGCGTGAATATGGATGGGCGCGAGATTCGCAAGGGTGCCGGCGACGCGATCGAAAACTTTGTCAAGCAGAACGGTGGTTCGTTCAGCCCGGCGCTCGAGCGGGAAATTGAATTGATTTCCAAGCAAGGCGGCACGCCACTGGTTGTCGCGGAGGGAGGAAAATCGCTGGGCGTGATCCACCTCAAAGACATTGTCAAAGGCGGCATCAAGGATCGCTTCGCTCAACTGCGGCAAATGGGTATTCGCACGGTGATGATCACGGGCGACAATCCGCTGACTGCCGCCGCGATCGCGGCTGAAAGTGGCGTCGACGATTTTCTGGCCCAGGCCACGCCCGAGGCCAAGCTCCAGTTGATCCGCAAGTATCAGGCGAGCGGACATCTGGTGGCCATGTGTGGCGATGGCACGAATGACTCGCCGGCATTGGCCCAGGCCGACGTCGCCGTGGCCATGAACAGCGGCACGCAGGCCGCCAAAGAAGCAGGCAACATGGTCGATCTGGATTCGAACCCGACCAAACTGATCGAGGTTGTTGAAATCGGCAAGCAACTGCTGATGACCCGTGGATCGTTGACGACCTTCAGCCTGGCGAACGACGTGTCGAAGTATTTTGCGATCATCCCAGCGGCGTTTGCCAGCACGTATCCGGTACTGGGAAGGCTGAACATCATGCAACTGGCCACTCCGGCCAGCGCGATTCTGGCGGCGGTGATTTTCAATGCTTTGATCATTGTCGCGCTCATTCCGCTGGCTTTGCGTGGAGTGAAATATCGGCCGATCGGCGCGGCGGCGCTACTGCGCAACAATCTTTGGATTTATGGCCTCGGCGGCTTGATCGTTCCTTTCATGGGCATCAAACTCATCGACATGGCGCTCGTGGCCATGCATTTGACCTAAAGGAAGTCTCCATGTTTTCGCAGATCATACGCCCCGCGGTACTGATGATGGTCGTAATGTCCGTGCTGACGGGCGTCATCTATCCACTGGTGATTACGGGCCTGGCCCAGTTGGCTTTTCCCGATCAGGCGAATGGCAGCTTGATTCTTGAAGACGGCCAGCCCGTGGCCTCGTCGTTGATCGGACAGCCTTTTGGAGATCCCAAATATTTTTGGAGCCGGCCATCGGCCACCGGGCCGTTTCCGTATAATGCGAGCGCTTCGAGCGGATCGAATTTGGGCCCTATCGAGCCAAATTTGACCAGCGCGTTCAAGGCTCGTGTCGATGCGCTCAAGCAGGCTGACCCAGGTAATGAAAAACTGATTCCGGTCGATCTGGTGACCGCGTCGGCCAGTGGGCTCGACCCGCACATCAGTCCGGCGGCTGGCGACTATCAGATTTCTCGCGTGGCCAGAGCGCGCGGCTTGGACGAGGGCACGGTTCGCATTCTGCTGGAGAAGCACACGGCGCACCGGGCGTTTGGGTTGCTGGGCGAGGATCGAGTCAACGTGGTCACGCTCAACCTGGCTTTGGATCAGGGCAGGCACTAGATGATTTTTCTAGCTTTCGAGAGACGGGGCGCCAATTCGCATGAATGACGGCCGACGTGACCCCGATGCTCTGCTGGTGCGCGTGCAGGCCGAAGAGGCCAAGAAGGCCCGCGGCAAGCTGAAGATCTTCTTTGGAGCTGCGCCCGGTGTCGGCAAAACCTACACCATGCTCGAGGCGGGACGCGAGCAGGCTCGCGAGGGGCTTGACGTTTTGGTGGGCTACATCGAGCCGCACGTTCGGCCCGAGACCCAGGCGCTTGTGTTGGGCCTCGACATGCTGGCCCGCAAAGAGGTGCCGTATCGAGGCACGAAGCTCATCGAGTTTGACCTCGAAGCCGCGTTGGCGATGCGGCCTCAGTTGATTCTGGTCGACGAGCTGGCCCACACCAATGCGCCGGGCATGACGCACGCCAAGCGTTGGCAGGACGTGCTTCAGCTCTTGGACGCGGGCATCAGCGTATTCACGACGCTGAACGTGCAGCATTTGGAAAGCTTGCGTGACGTGATCGCGCAGATCACCGGCATCACGGTTGCCGAGACGGTACCCGATTCGGTGTTCGAGCAGGCTGACGAAGTTGAGCTCGTGGATCTGCCGGCCGACGACCTGTTGGAGCGACTGCGCGAGGGCAAGGTCTATCTACCGCAACAGGCCGAGCGCGCTGTCAAGAACTTCTTTGCCAAGGGCAACTTGATTGCGCTGCGCGAGCTAGCCCTGCGCAAAGCGGCCGAGCGCGTTGGCGCTCAAATGGAGGATTATCGCGAACAGCAGGGGGTTTCCGGTGTGTGGCCGGTGAATGAACGGATGTTGGTGTGCGTTGGCCCGAGCCCGTTTTCCGCGCGGTTGGTCCGAGCCACGCGGCGGATCGCCGGCAGTCTCAAGGCACCGTGGGTCGCCGTCCACGTCGAGACGCCCGCCGACTCGCGCCTTTCCGAAAGCGACCGCGAGCAACTGTCGCAAACGCTGCACCTGGCCGAGCAACTGGGGGGCGAAACCGCCACCATCACCGGCCACAACCTGACCGATGAACTAATTCACTATGCCCACAGTCGCAATGTCACCAAAATCATCGTCGGCAAGCCGAATCGATCGCGCTGGAAGGAATGGCTGCAAGGCTCGCTGGTTTATGAGGTGACGCGAAAATGCGGCGATATCGACGTCTACGTCATTACCGGAGACCGTGAAGAAAGATCTTCGTCGGCAAGGCAGCGGACTGCCCCACCCGCGTCAGGTAACGCTTATCTTATTTCAGTCCTGATCGTTGTGTTGTGCACGCTCATCAGTTGGCCATTGTCCTATACTCTGGCGGCGGCCAACTTGATCATGGTCTATTTGTTAGGCATTGTCGCGATTTCGGCCAGGTTCGGTCGCGGGCCGTCGGTGCTCGCCTCGTTGTTGAGCGTCGCTGCATTCGATTTCTTCTTTGTGCCGCCTTATTTCACTTTTGCCGTTCAAGATACGCAGTACGTTTTCACTTTCGCCGTGATGTTGGCCACGGCCTTGACGATCAGCACGCTGACAACGCGCGTGGCCTTTCAAGCCGAGAGTGCGCGCGCGAGGGAACGTCGCGCAGCCTCGCTCTACGCGATGAGCCATCAGTTGGCGGCAGCCCGCACTTTGGAGCAAATCGCTCAGGCCGCGGTGCGTCATGTCTCGGACGCCGTCGATGCCAATGTCGCCGTGCTGGTCGTTGACGTGGGCGGCACGCTGGCCAGCGTGGGATCTGAAACCAACGGATTCGAGCCTGGACCGCACGATCTAGCTGTCGCACGTTGGGTGCTGGATCACGAAGAAACGGCTGGCCAGGGCACCGCCACGCTCCCTGGCTCGGCGGGCCTATACCTGCCCTTGCGAGCTTCGCACGGTGCCGTCGGCGTGCTTGGCATCCTACCGAACACGCCATGGAAAACGATTGGACCTGACCGGCAGCACCTCCTGGAAACCCTGGCGGGCCTGACGGCGCTGGCCACCGAGCGTGTGCAACTGGCCGCCGAAGCAGCGCGCATTCGCGTGCAAATGGAAACGGAAAAGCTGCGGAGTTCACTGTTGAGCGCGGTTTCGCACGATCTGCGCACCCCGTTGTCGGTCATCACCGGAGCAGCGAGCACTCTTGTCGATGTCGAAAAGCCAATTGAGCCGGCTGTGCGCCAGGGACTCTTGGATTCCATCCTTGACGAGGCGGAGCATTTGAACCGGCTAGTCGTCAACCTGTTGGACATGACGCGCCTCGAAGCCGGCGCGATCGAAGTCAAGCGAGACTGGCAGAGTGTCGAGGAAATCGTTGGCGTCGCGCTGGGACGTCTGTCGGCGCAGTTGAAAAACCATCACGTGGTCACGCACTTGGAGCCCGAACTGCCGTTCGTGCCAATGGATGATCTGTTGATGGAGCAGGTGCTGATCAACTTGTTGGAAAATGCGGCCAAGTATTCTCCGCCGGGTTCGTCTATCGAATTGACTGCCTCGGCGGACGTAGGACAACTGGTGGTCGAGGTCGCCGATCGCGGCGCGGGCCTGCCGCCGGCCGATTTGGATCGAGTCTTCGAAAAGTTTTATCGGGCCAGCAATGCGGTGGGACGGCCGGGGGCTGGCTTGGGCCTGGCGATTTGCCGCGGCATTGTCGAACTTCATGGCGGCACGCTCGAAGCCAGGAATCGCGACGGAGGCGGCGCGGTTTTTCGATTCTCACTGCCTCTGGCCAGCACCCAGCCCGCGATCCCTGCCGACGAAACATCCACCGGGTCTTCAGAAGCGTAATACTTATGGTCGAAGGCCCCAAAATCCTCGTGGTCGAAGACGAGCAAGAAATCCGCCGATTCCTGCGGGCCTCGCTGGAAAACCATAGCTACCGAATCGTTGAGGCGCAGACGGCGCGGAATGGCTTGAAGCGCGCGGCCGAAGACCATCCGGATCTTGTACTGCTCGATCTGGGATTGCCTGACGCCGACGGATTGGACGTCATTGGCCAGTTACGCGGATGGTCTCAAGTGCCGATCATCGTGCTGTCCGCGCGCGGTCGCGAATCCGACAAGGTCAAGGCACTCGATTCTGGCGCAGACGACTACCTGACCAAGCCATTTAATGTTGGTGAATTACTGGCCCGCATCCGCGTGGCGCTCAGGCACTCCGCGCGCGGGAGCGACGAGCCCGAGGACCCCATCTTCATCTTGGATTCACTACGCGTCGATCTGGCCCGCCGGCAGGTCTTCGTGGCCGAAAAGGAAATTCACCTGACGCCGATCGAATACCGGCTGTTGACGACGCTAATCAAATACGCCGGCAAGGTGATCACGCATCGACAACTTCTCAAGGAAGTCTGGGGCCCCGACAGTGTCTTCGAGACCCACTACCTCCGCGTCTATATGACCCATCTGCGTCGCAAGATTGAACGCGATCCCGCGCAGCCCCGGTTTCTATTGACTGACCCGGGGATCGGCTATCGCCTTGCTGCGCCGTAGTATGATTTGACGTGCCGATGACACCGAGAATCGCTCCGGGAGGCGCGCCATCCAAACTGTCATCTGACTGCGCCGGCACCATGCCAGTAATAGCCGCAATTCAAATCTATAAGCCGGTCGAATTTGTGTCCGCGGCACGCAATTCTTTGGTGCCTCGCGGTCGCGACGATACAATATCGCCATTCGTGCAAACATCCGCGCATGTTTGCACGCGTCAAGCCGCTGCCAGCTTCATCGAGAGGAACGAGAAATGAGGCGTCCGATGGTTTCATCAACTGGCATTTCTGGCCAGAGACAGGCGTTACAGAGGGTGAGCCGCCGACTGGCTCGTCGGCTCGCGATTGTTGGCGGCATGATTCTCAGCGTGCTGCCGATCGTTGGTCGACCGCCATCGGCGGCTGCGGAAGATGGCATCTACGTCATCAAAATCGACGGGAGTGGAGAACGAAAAGTAACTTCCGTTGAAGGCATCGAGTACCACGCCTCGCCACGGTGGAGCCACGACGGCAAGCGGCTCGTGTTTGAGACAAGGGACGACAACGGCGTGACGAAATCCTGCGTCGTCAACTTGGACGGGACGGGCTTGATGGAGCTGGGCGAAATGGGTGCGCCGGATTGGTCGCCCGACGACAAGCAAGTGGTGTTTCACTACGACGGGGGCAACATGCAGGAAGGCGCTTGGGTTCAAAATATGGACGGCGGAGGCCTGGATTTTCTGGTTGCCGGAACCTGGCCACGCTGGTCGCCCGATGGCAGCAAGATCGCATATTGCGATGGAGGTAATCTAGCAGTTCGCGATCTGGTGCAAGGGGACGACCATTTGCTGACGGAGGAATCGCCCGCACAACGTCCAGGCTCCTTCGAATGGTCGCGCGACGGCAAGCGGCTGGCCTACTTCACGCGGACCATCCCCAATGGCCCGCGCGAGCTGTTTATCGTTGGGGCCGATCGAACCAACAAGGGAGTCCCGCCGCGCTTCTCTCAGCAAGGAACGAGGATTGGCGGGCATGTGACGTGGGCGCTTGGCGATAAACAATTGATCTTCACGATTGAGTCGTTCATCCACGTGCTCGATGCCGAAGGTGACGCTGGTCCCAAGCTCCTGCCCGGCCAGAGCGACAAGAGCCGCGATCCGGCCTGCTCTCCCGACGGCCAGTGGATCTCGTTCGCCCGGCGGCCAGACTGAAACTATGCAGCTTGAAGACCAGGTTACGCACTCCCGGGCTTCACCACACCTTCTTCCGATGTTACTTCCCAAGTTGTGCCAGCGCACTGCGGAGCGCAGCGCTGGAAACCTGTAACAATCCTTCGAACGGTTGGTCCAAGTCCACGATCAGAAAAACCGCGCCGGCGACCGACAGGGCACACACGAAAAGCACCGTGACGACGGTTGCGTTCGGGGGCGAAAAAAGACCAAAGCTGAAAAATAGAACAAACAGCCAGAATATCAGCACGACCAGGAAAGGAATGGGAAGGGAGTTATCGTCGGGTTGAGTCAACTGCCACCGGTTTCGTGCCAGATCGTCGCCAATCTGCAAGGCCCGGGCCTGAAGAGAACGTTGTAGGTTATCCTGCGGCGAGAGGCTTCGAATCGAGTCATAGAGCTCGGTAGCGCCCGCCGTTATCGTCGCATCGGCCAGGCCCCCGGAATGAGAATCATCTCCGGGCCAAAGTCGGTGGATCGTTGAACTGACAGCGATCCGAAGTTGGTCGCGAGCTTGTTTTGCGTCTGGCCCGTAATGTGCCAGGGTGCGGTCGAGCAAGATGATGTTGGTCGCGAGCTGTTGGAAGCCGGTCGTTTGTGCGTCGAATGATGACTTTGCCGTGCCAACCAAAAGGCCGAGCACGAGAGCGGCCATCGTCGCGATCAGACCGGTCCCGAGCCGAATGACCTCCTTGGAGTCATGGCGCAGATGCGATTCCGGAAGAATACGTTGCAGGAGAATTCCAAGTAGGGCACCCCCAAAAGCACATGCAAACACGATTGCGGCCACCGTAATCGAATTCACCGCACGCCTCCCCTCGATCGTTCGTTTGTCAAAATCGCTGCGTTACTGTCTGTCGCTACTCACGTTGGAATTCCCTATGATGGAGAAGTATCGCACAAAAACGTATCGTAGTCAGCCCATAACAGTGGACGAGCCTTCTGATGTCTGAGAGTGACAAAAGCAACCCGGCAAAGCCAGAATCACCCGATTCAAGCGACCCTAGCGTCACGATGGCTTCCCGCCGGACGGGCATGGCCAGTTTTCGAACTCAATTGGCGCTGGACCGCACGACGCTGGCCTGGGTCAGAACGACGTTGACCATGGCCGGATTCGGTTTCGGGATGGTCGGGTTCTTTCGTTCATTGCGTGCATCCTCGCCCACCGCGGAAAACATTCGATTGCACGAGGGGGCGATACGATTTGGCACCGGGCTGATCATCCTAGGCATTGTTGCAACCTTGCTTGCGTGCTTGTCGCACTGGTTCGCTTTGCGAAAGCTACAACGGGGCGAGCCGGCAGCCCTTTCAAAATGGCCCCTGGCCATCACGGTCTCAGTCTTGCTGGCTATTCTAGGCCTTGCTGGACTTTGGACCATGTTCCAGACATGAACAGCGGTGTGGATTCGACATGGAGGATCGCGCCGATCTCGCGATTCAATCGACTGGCATGTTTCTTAAACTGCTGTCGACTCGACGATGCGAAAAACTCAGCAGCGGTGCGGCCAGGAACATCGTTAGGGCCACTCGCACACTCACCAGTGAAATAGCCACGGCAGCCAGATTGACCGCCGTGCCAAGCAGAATCCGTATGGTCATGCTGCGCATCGCGGCCGGGTCGGCACTCGCGACAACCAGGCGGTATTCTGCCGTGGCGTAAAGCCATAGGGTGGTCAAAAGGACGCCGCAGCACACCTGGAGCAAACCGTAGATCACCACCACGTTCACATCCTGGCGATATACCGTCAACAGTTTTGTCGCGAAGGGGATCAATGTTACGAAGAACAAGAACACGAAATTCAGCCAGGTGAAAAGGCGATTCGCATGGTGAAGAAACAGAAAGATGGCATGGTGTTGCATCCAATAGCCGGTAATGATCAAGAAGCTCAGCGCGTAGGCGCCGACATCTTGGCGGATCTTGACCAGAAAAGAGGCCAGCCCTTCTCGAGAAAATTGGTGGTCCTCTGGCACGTCGATGCCCAGCACGAGCAACGTGGCCACGACCGCCATGATGGCGTCGCTGTACGTCGCGAGTCGCTCAATCGTGGCTTTGGAGACGGGCACTTATTGATCCCGAGAAAGCACTGGAATTCGGAACAATCCCCAACACCCGCGATTCCAGGGCTTCCGGTGGTCGCCCTTTTTCATTTATTTGCTAAGCCTCGACAAGGCGCGAAGCTTGACGGCCGGGAATCTTGGCTGGAAAGTAAGATCAAAAGATGCTCGCATTCCAGACAGCGAGCACCCCGCGTGGGACGCCCGCTGGCGACTTCGCGTCATCAATTGCCGCGATGGTTGATTTTCTCCGTGATCATTTGCTTCAGAGCCTCCAGATTAAAGCTTGCGCCCTTTTGCATCGGCGGAAACTCGACAAAAGTCTCGGCGGTCTTCGCCACTTCTTGTTGCACGAAAACAAAACGCCAGAATTCATAGGCGAACCAGTCGTAGTAGGCTAGCGACCCGCCCTTGCCATTGGACATGCCCGTTCGCTCGAAGGGATCGAGGCGGAGATTGGTCAGGATCGGCCAGTCGACCTTTTCCGTGGCACCCAGCCAACCGTTCGGCTGATCGGTGAAGCGGTACTTGAAGTCGTTGATCCGCGCCGCGCTCAAGGTTCCCTCCGTGAAATAAAAGATCTCGCGGCGCTTCGAGGGTCCCTTGCCGGTGAGCAGGTCCAACTGGTTGTAACCGTCGAGATGAACCTTGTAATCGTTACTGCCGAGTTTCTTGCCCTTCTTGAGCTCCTCGACGATGTTGGGATTGCCGGCCGCCGCGACAAAAGTCGGAAACCAGTCGAGGCCCGAGACGATGCCATTCTCGACCTTGCCCGCCGGCACCTTGCCTGGCCAGCGGACGATCGCGGGCACGCGGAACCCGCCTTCGAGCGCTGTCCCCTTGCCGCCGGCAAACGGCGTTTGACCGCCGTCGGGCCAGGTGAAGTTCTCGGCGCCATTGTCCGTGCTAAAGGCGATGATCGTGTCGTCCTCGAGGCCGTTGTCCTTGAGATACTTCATGACCAAGCCGACGACGTCATCCAGTTGGGCCATTCCGGCTTCCTGAATGCTCCAGCCGTTTTCCGGCGTGCGCATCGCTTCGTATTTCTCCGAAAGATGCGTGACAACGTGCATGCGAGTCGGATTGAGCCAGAGGAAAAACGGCTTTTTGTCCTTGCGCGCCTTGTCGACGAACTTCAGCGAGAGGTCGAGAATCTCGTCGTCGACGGTCTCCATCCGCTTGGGATAAAGCGTGCCGGCGTCCTCGATTTTCTGCTTGCCAACCTTGCCCCAGCGGGGCTGTACGGTCGGATCGTCCTTGTCAGTCGCCCAGGAATGGACCATGTTGCGAGGGCCAACCGTGGCCTTGAGTGCCGGCGGATAGTTGCGGTGGGCCGGGTCTTCCATCGCATCCAGATGATAGAGGTAGCCAAAGAATTCATCGAATCCGTGAACCGTGGGCAAGAACTGGTTCAGGTCGCCCAAGTGATTCTTGCCGAACTGGCCGGTGGCATATCCCATCGATTTTAGCGCCGTGGCGATCGTGGGGGCCTGACCCGGCATGCCGATCGGGGAACCGGCTTGGCCGACAGTCGTCAGCCCAGTGCGAATCGGTAGCTCGCCGGTGATGAAGTTCGCTCGTCCCGCGGTGCAACTCGCCTCGGCGTAATAGTCGGTAAATCGCATCCCTTGTGCAGCCAATTTATCGAGATTCGGTGTCCGGCCCGACATCATGCCTTGATGGTAGGCACCGATGTTGAACCAACCGACATCATCTCCCATGATGAAGACGATGTTTGGCTTCTTGCCCGTGGCGGCGGCGCCTTCGGCACGCCCCGGTTGCGCTTGCGCGATCTCGGTACTGGCGTCGGCTAGCAGCAATTCCTTTCCGGGGGGCGGCGAGCAGCAGATTTCACGGTCCGACGCCGGTGTGGAATCGGACCGATTTGCCGCCTCGTCCGTCAAGCCTGTTGCGGCGTCGGCCTGGGCACTGGGCAAAACCTGCCCAGTCGCAGCCAGATAGCCGAGCAAACTTCCTGTACCCAGCGCAAAGAGGATCTGGATTCTCGTCCTTCGGAACATCGTAGTTCTCCGAGTTGTGTTCATTACTCGATAGCAGCGGAAATTATTTTGAATAGAGATCGAACCGAGTTGGCCGTGTAACTTTTCAACGCCTGAACGGCGCGTGATTGGCGTCACCACGATAGCAGTTTGTCTAAGGCTGCGCCCAGCGTGCGGTCGTTTTTTTGGCAAATTTAGGTTCATTCACGAGCGGTCCCGTTCACTGCTTTTCAGGGTCTGATATCACCTGAGAAGTGCAGATGCGACTGGCGCACTGGGCTGGCTGCCGGCGATTCCGCACATTGATCGCGAAAACGGGGCTGCCGCACAGCTCGCAACGGGCATCGGATCCGAACCCACAACCTCTTGTCGCAACTCCCCAGTTTGCCGAGAGATAGGCGACGATGCAAAGGGCCTGTGCACCAGAGATGGGCGTCTTGCGGGAGTTGGCTCGAAATCAAGTGGCACCGCAATTTGCCGGCTGCGTATGAGGCACGGCCCATATTGGCCACCGGAAAGTGATTCGCCGATGAAGGTTCGATGCGAGTTTCGGGCATTTAACTTCTAGGTTGCGAATTCACTTTAGAGTCCTAGCACTTGAGTCACCTCGCGGCCGGTGTACCCCCGCTCGACGCCGTCCGGCTTCGCGAAGGCTCTGAATTCCGGCGGCCATGAAAAACGGTCTGGCGTATGTTTGGAAGGCAGGAGAGCAATGCGAGCCGCACTCGAAACCGAATTGTTCGTCAAGGACACTGATATCGCACCCTCAGATCTTGGTGACCCGACGTGGTCGCTCGCGGAACGCGGGGCGATTATAGCGAGGATTCAGCTGCTGATAAGCGAACAGCGATCCATCGATTCGCACTCACCCGGGGGTGAAGAATATCGACAAGAGCTCATGGCCCAGCTCCGTGGACTTGCCGTCCTGCTTTGGCTGAACCAGGTTTGGGACGATTGATTCTTGGAAAGTATTGCGCCGACACGTGGATTACGAGATGGCCAGTTGGTCAGCTCGTTCGGCTTGGCAGTGCCATCCAGGCGTACGTGGCCGATGCTCGTCAATCAGAAGTTTTGAAAATCCGGGCAACACGTGCAGTTCGGTCGAAAGCACGCCCGGCCCAATCGTCAAGAATCGTGGAGCCCGGACCATCAAAGGCCGGTTTACCGGATTAGCACAGCATGAATGGACTCTGGTACATCTACACTGAGCTCAGACGGTATATGCCCATTTGCCGCTGGAACCCTTCATCTCTAGCGAAAATATGGCCGAGAATTGTCGGCCCGCCATGGCTTAGGAACCATGCCATGAAAACATTTGGAACCCAGCCAGCCTCGGGATACAATCGCGTCGCGAGGACTAGTCATCGGCTTGGAGGTATTCCGACCAACCGCCTGCGTTGGCAGACTTGGGAGAAAGTGGTGACCGACTCAACGACATTTTGGGTGGGCCAATTGAAGGCCGGCAACCGCGAGGCGGCGCAAGAGATCTGGAACCGTTACTATTGGCGTCTCGTCGGTTTGGCTCGGAAACGGCTCATGGGCCGAGGCGTGCGAGCCGCCGTGGACGAAAATGATATCGCGCAGAGCGCATTTGCCAGTTTCTATCGGGCTGCTGAGCAGGGGCGATTTCCTCAGCTCGACGACAGAAACGATTTGTGGAGATTGCTGATCGTCATTGCGCAAAGAAAGATCAGCTACCGGCTTCGGCAGCAAAACTGCCGCAAGCGTCGGCCGAACGGGAACAACGCGGGCGACAGACTGGAAGCCATTGACCTGGATGAAATCGCCGGAAATGAGCCGACGCCAGAATTCTGTGCGGTAGCCATCTAATCGTTGCGAGAGCTGGTAGACCGACTTAGCGATGAAACGCTTCGTACTTTGGCCCTTCTGAAAATGGAGGGTTATACAAACGAAGAGGTCTCTCGACGGCTCGATTGTTCATTGACGACAGTGGAGAGAAAGCTTCGCAGGATTCGACACGAATGGGCGATCGCCGTTGAGGAGCGGAGTGAATGAGCGATCCGCTCGACTTGCAGACAGCATCTTTATCGCTAGACCTCGAGCGGCAAGTCGACGATCTGTGCGACGAGTTCGAGGACGAGTTGCGGCAGGGGAATGCGCCCGCGCCGGACGAGTTCCTTGCACGAATCGCGGAATCCGCTCGGCGACAATTGCAACGCGAGCTCGCGAGATTGTTGAGAGCCTATGCGGACGGTTCCTTGTCACTCGCGCAACCGAATCGAGGTCCGACTGCTCGCCATTCCGGTGCGGGAGCCGAAATTGTTAGTGGACATGACAGCGCTTCCAATTCTTTGGGTAGCACAACGCGCATGCGGTGGCGACGCTCCCGCGCCGTTTTCGAGGACGTCGACAAGGTCGATGCATTCCGGTATGCCCTGGATCACGGAGAAAAGCTGCGGATTGAGGAGATCGTGTCAACTGTTCCTCAAGGCGCGCGAGAACGGCTGCTGAGAGAGCTGCTGCAGCTCGAAATGGAGTTTCGAGCGAAGCGAGGCGACACCCCCGCCTTGGAGGAATACCGTGCCAGGTTTCCCGACTACTGGCGGCTTGTCAAATACCTGTACTTCGAGAACTTCATTCCCGCTCGCTTGGGTGAGTTTCCGATCCAAAAGCTCCTCGGAAGCGGCGGTTTTGGAAATGTCTATCAGGGCTGGGATTCCAGGCTTTCTCGCAACGTCGCGATCAAGGTTTTTCGCCGCGATCCGGAATCCCCGGCGCCGCCAGGTGGATTGTTGTTTGAAGCCAGGGCGGCCGCCCAATTGCGGCACCCTGGAATCGTTACGGTGTATGCCGTATTGCCTGACGGGGACGGCGACGAGTTTCTAGTTCTGGAGTGCGTAGACGGCAAATCGCTGGAAGATCTCCTAAGAGGCGCCAAGCTTTCCGCGCGAGAAGCCGCGAGCTTGATGGTGCGCGTTGTCGAGGCGCTTCAGCACTCGCACCAACATGGTTTGGTGCATCGTGATCTCAAGCCCGCGAACATCCTGCTAGATCACGACCAGAACCCACGCGTCACCGACTTCGGGTTAGCTTTGAACTTGACCGGATTGCGTCGATCTCCTGACATCGCCGGAACACTTCCCTACATGGCGCCAGAGCAGGTAAGTGGCGAGACTCATCGTCTGGACGCGCGCACCGACTTTTGGGCTGTCGGCGTGACACTGTACCGATCGATAACGGGACATCTCCCGTTCGTGGGGTCGAATCGCCGGGAGCTGCTGAATTCGATCTGTCACCAGGAGCCCCAGGACTACCT
>JAYVCO010000365.1:0-13441 GCA_043749935.1 Planctomycetia bacterium | reverse complement strand
CCGCACTCGGCCCATCCTCATCGGCAGGTTGCAAATCGACGGGAGGGGCAAGCTCGACATGAGGCTCAGTGTCAACTGGCTCCGTGTCAACCGAAGGTGCATTCTCGTCCGACGGTGCAGCCTTAACGCGAGGGGAGTGCTCGGCGCGGGGGGCCTTGCCGGCCGGACGCAACGTCTGAACCGAAGGCGAATCCCGAACCGTAGGGGCGGTCTCTCCGCGAGGGGCTATGTCAGTGGGAAGCGTCGCCTCAACCGGAGGCGAATCCTCAAACGGCGTGACGGGCTCAAAGTGAGGGGTGGGCTCGTCGGGACGAGAAATCTCGGCTGGCGCGGGCGATGTAGTCTCTGAGGGCGATTGAACTGGGACGAGTTTGATGGATGCGAGCTTCTCGGCTGCTGCCGCTTCGGCCTTCAACGCGACTTGCAACTCTCGGCCAGCATTCTGCCATCGCAAAAAAATCGCTTTATACTTCGCGACCGAGCCTTCCTCGGAATCATCGAATGCCAGATCCTCGCCGGCCTTATCAGCCGCCTTCGGAGAAGGCTTTTTCAAGGATGCCTCGCGCTTGGTCGATGCTGTGATCGCCGCCAATTGCTCCGACAGGCTGGTCCTCAGCAGTTCGAGCTGCACGACCTCCGGATGCATCGGCGTATAGAGCTCTAGCAGTTGGTTCTGCTGCTCTGTGATTTCCTGCAGCCTCTGGCCAATACGCTCCGCTGCGGGATTCTCCACCGAATTTTCTAGCGGCCGGATCTCGACGGCTGGTGGTTGAGTCAATTTGAGCGCAGGCCGCTTGAAATGCTGCTCGACAAAACCGTCGAGCTCAGCCTTTGCTTCACGGACTTCTGCCCGGGCCTTTTCGACGCGATCATGAGCTCGTTCGAGGTTGCGCCGCGCCAGCTTCCGCTCAGTGGCAAACTTTAACTCGGCCTGAGCTGCATTGCCCGCCGCATTGGCGGGCCGTGGCGACGATTGCATGCCGAACGCCAAGAAAAGGCCCGCGACGAGTGCTGCGCGGGCTAGGCGCCGATCAATAACCGGTTTATTGGACCGCTTGGAGGTCATACGTGCCAATCTTGGTTCCATCCTGGGCACAACTCCTAGGGTTCATGCGCGCGGAACCTCCGCACTCCCCCCCGAGTCGTCATCGACACCCCAATCGGTAATACTTGAGTCGTCGGCACGTTAAAATCGGAAAAGCTATACTTACGCTGTTCGCCTGCTACCAGCCTGTTGATTTACTCAACGGGCTGCGACATCGCACGGAAGCGATAACAAAATAGCGACGTAAGTCGTTATTTTGCGCTTCCGTGCTGAGCTTGGCTCCGCACTTGGCGAGGTTGAAAAATGCCACGATGGCATTTTTCAACGGATTACTCGAAAACCGGATCGCCCATGTTTCGAATCAAGATCTGCGGCATAACCAACGTGGAAGACGCACAAGCTGTCGCCGAAGCCGGTGGCGATGCAATCGGCCTGAATTTCTACAAGACCAGCCCAAGATTCTGCCCGGTCGAGGCGGCCCGAGAGATCAGCCAAAATTTGCCCAAGCACATACGTCGCGTCGGCGTGTTCGTGAATAGCGCGGCTCGCGAGATTCGCGAAAACTTCGATTCGGTAGGACTGGATCTGATCCAGATTCACGGTGACGAAACGCCGAAGTTTCTGAGCGAGCTGCGTGGATTGCCGGTCATGCGCGCCTTTCGCATGCCGGACGATCTTGCCAATGTGGAAGTGTATTTGAAGTGCTGCCACAAACTGTCGTGCGTGCCGCGCATGGTGCTCGTCGATGCTCATCTGCCCGGCGAGTACGGCGGCACGGGAATCGCGATCGATTGGCCCGCGCTAGCGGCTCAGCGTCGCCGGCTGTCGGGCATGCCGTTGGTGCTGGCGGGTGGACTGAACGCTGAGAATGTCGGGGCCGCCATTGCCGCGGTTCGGCCCTGGGCCGTGGATACGGCTAGCGGCGTCGAAGTGCGTAAAGGCAAGAAATCGCCCGCTATGATTCATGCTTTCGTGAATGCGGCCAAGGCTGCGTTTTCGGACACGTCGGCTTGCCACTGACCCGCCATACGGCCTATGATAATGGGCAAGCAAACCCATTTCCGCAGAATTTCTCGAAGGAGTTGCCGTGGCGCAGGTGGAAACACGATTGCCGTACAAAGTTGCCGACATGTCGAAGGCCGAATGGGGCCGCAAAGAGATCATGTTGGCCGAGAACGAGATGCCTGGCCTGATGGCCCTGCGCGAGAAATATGGCCGCTCCAAGCCGCTCAAGGGAGCGCGGATCGCCGGCTGCTTGCACATGACCATCCAAACTTCGGTGCTGATCGAGACGCTCCTCGAGCTCGGTGCCCAGGTCACCTGGAGCAGCTGCAACATTTTCTCGACGCAAGACCACGCCGCGGCAGCCACGGCGGCAATCGGCGTACCCGTTTACGCTTGGAAAGGTGAAACCAACGAAGAATTCGATTGGTGCATCGAGCAAACGTTGTTTTTCTCCGATGGCCAGCCGCTCAACCTGATTTTGGATGACGGCGGCGACCTGACCGCGATGGTCCATCAGAAATTTCCCGAGCTGCTGCCGGGCATTCGTGGGCTGTCAGAAGAAACGACGACTGGTGTCAACCGGTTGTATCGCATGCACGCCAGCGGCGAATTGAAGATGCCCGCGATCAATGTCAACGATTCGGTCACCAAGAGCAAGTTCGACAACCTCTATGGCTGTCGCGAGTCGCTGGCCGACGGAATCAAACGGGCCACGGATATTATGGTGGCCGGAAAAGTCGTGGTCGTCGCTGGATATGGCGATGTCGGCAAGGGATGTGCCCACGCGATGAAATCGCTCGGCGCCCGAGTGATAGTGACCGAAATCGACCCGATCAATGCCCTGCAAGCCGCGCTCGAAGGTTATGAAGTCACGACGATGGACGAAGCCGCGCCGCGCGGTCAGATTTTCGTCACTGCGACCGGCAACCGCGATATCATCACGGGCGAACACATGAAGGTCATGCCCAACGATGCGATCGTTTGCAACATTGGACACTTCGACCTCGAAATCGACATGGCCTGGCTGAACAAGCAGAAGGGCGTCAAGAAAATCGAGATCAAGCCGCAGCTCGACCGCTACACGTTCGAGGACGGCCATTCGATATTGATTCTGGCCGAAGGCCGGCTGGTGAACTTGGGTTGCGCGACAGGCCATCCCTCGTTCGTCATGTCCAGTTCGTTCACAAACCAGGTCTTGGCGCAATTGGCCCTGTGGACTGAACCGGAGAAGTATCCGATCGGCGTCCATGTGCTTCCCAAGCGACTCGATGAAGAGGTCGCCCGCTTGCACTTGTCCAAGCTCGGAGTAAAGCTAACCAAGCTGTCGTCGAGCCAGGCCGAATACATCGGCGTGCCGGTCGAGGGCCCTTACAAGCCCGAGATTTACCGCTATTGAATTCTTTGCCTGCTGCGGTTTGACCGCGGCCTGCTTGGGGTTTGACAACCACACAAGGCTTCGGGATAACTTCCGAAGCCTTTTTGTTTTTCGCTCGTCTTGTCTAGTCCACCACTCACGACTTTTCCCAATGCCTGAAATCCAAGCCTTTCGCGGTCTTCGTTACGATCTGGGTCATGTCGGTTCGCTGAGCGATGTGATCGCGCCGCCGTACGACGTGATCGGCCCGCAACTCCAAGACCAACTCTACAAGCAGCACCCGGCTAACGTGATCCGGCTGATCCTCAATCGCGATGAGCCCGGAGATGACCCACAAAACAACCGCTATACGCGCGCCGCGCAGTTCCTCAAGAATTGGCGCACCGAAGGTGTGCTATTTGGCGAATCCCAGCCCGCGATCTACGTCTACCACCAGGTATTCGCTACTGGTGGTCAAACGTTCACGCGTCGCGGCTTCATGGCCCGCACCCGGCTTGAGCGTTTTGGTGAAGGTAAGATTTTTCCGCACGAAGAGACCATGGCCGGGCCCAAGCAAGACCGGCTGCTGCTCACGCGGGCCTGCAAAGCCAACTTGAGCCAGATCTTCGGCCTGTATCCCGATCCGGCCGCCGAAATCCAGAACCGGCTCGAAAAGGCCGTCGAGGGCGTTGCCCCGCTGGAAGCTGTCGATCATCTGGGTGTGACCCATCGGATGTGGCCGGTCACGGATTTGGCCACGGTTTCGGCCGCGGCCGGCAGCATGGGCCCGAAGGCGATCTTCATTGCCGACGGTCATCATCGCTATGAAACGGCTTGTAATTATCGGGACGAGCTGATTGCCGCGCAAGGCCCACTGCCCGCGCATCATCCGGCCAACTTCGTGCTGATGATGTGCATCGGCATGAGCGACCCGGGCTTGCTCGTGCTGCCGACCCACCGCCTATTCCGCGGACCTGACGGCCTGACATGCGACCAGATCAAGGCCAAGCTGGGCGGCGCGTTCGACGTTCGACCGGCGGGCGAAGGCAGCAAGATGGCGCCCGAAGTCTGGGAGGAAATCGAAACCGCCGATAACCAAGGCGCACTGGGTCTGTTTTCGAAGAAAGACAATCGCTGGCTGCTGGCCACGATTACTCCTGCGGGCCGCGCTCAAATTGCCAAGCTCGCACCCGAACACACATCCGATTGGCAGTCACTAGGCGTAAGTATTCTGCATCGCCTGGTCGTCGAGAATTTGCTCGATGGAGCGGCGTGGCCGAAACCGCGCTACGTGCACCTGGTCGACGAAGTCGTCGAGAGTCTGGATACTGGCGAGTTTCCGCTGGCCGCTCTGGTCATGCCCGCCACGGTCGATCATATTCGCGTTATCAGCGAACACGGCGAACGGATGCCGGCCAAGAGCACTTACTTCTATCCGAAGCTGCTCAGCGGTCTGGTCATCAATCCGCTGGAGTGAGTCACGGCGAACGATTCGCCGAAAGTTTACCTCGTTTCACGTGAAACTCGATTGCGTCGACTTGCCCAGCTACAGCGAGCGCATGGCGCGCGGGCGGTTCGCCGGACATCAAGGAAGATCACCCATGACCGGGCACGACTCACTGGATGCCGACCCTCAGAAAGCGTTCTGGTCCGAGATCTTCACGCTTCACGGATCGGTGACTCCGATCGTATTTGGCAGGGTCATCTGGTTTGGCGTGATCGCCGGAATCTACTACGTCGTGAACGAGCTGGTCGAGCCCCATTTGGGAATCGAACTGGGGCCCTTCGAAGTGGCTGGAGCCGTTCTCGGCTTCCTGCTGGTGTTTCGCACTAACGCCGGCTACGACCGCTGGTATGAGGGACGCCGGCTGTGGGGCGCGATCATCAACGACTCGCGCAACCTGGCGATCACCTCGCTGACGCACGGGCCAGAAGACTCGGCCTGGCGCGAATCGGTCATCCGTTGGATCGCGGCGTTTGGACATGTCACACGCGCCACGCTGAGGGCCGAGCCGCTGCCCAAAGAAGTCCGCTCGCTACTCGGTAATCAATGGGCCGATGAAGTTGCCCGGGCCGCCCACATGCCGACGTTCGTGGCGATGCGCATTGGCGAGCTGATGCGCTCGGCCTGCGACACGATGGGCATGGACCATTTTGGATTTCTCCAGGCCGACCGCGAACGGTCTGGGCTCATCGACGCAGTGGGAAGTTGCGAGCGCATTCAAAACACGCCGATCCCGATGGCTTACTCGATCAATATCCGCCGGCTCAGTTTCCTGTACCTGGCGATCGTTCCCTTCGCCTTGCTGGACCACCTAAAAGACGTCGAATGGCTGACGCCGCTGGTGATGATGCTGATTGCCTATCCGATCCTGGCGATGGACCAGATAGGCGTGGAACTTCAAAAGCCCTTCGGCACGGCTAGCCTAAACCACCTTCCGCTCAACGCGATCACCCAGAAGATCGAGCGCGAGCTGCTCGAACTGCTGGCAGCTAGCAAGGCCGAGAAGCTGCCGCGCTGATAAGCCCGGGCGTGAAGCTTTGCCCATTAGGTTGAGTTTCACGTGAAACACGCCGGCTCGGGCATTTGCTCGCATTGGCCACAGGTCGTTCGCCTCCGAAGCGGAATTGCCTTTCAATTGCCATTCAGTAGTTTCCACGGCACGGATACAATCCCGCCCTCGCGTTGCGGTCTGTTGGAATCGGGAGCCTTGGCGGTGGGCCGAATTCTGTGCGTGGCAAATCAGAAGGGCGGAGTCGGCAAGACCACCACGGCCATCAATCTGGCCGTTGGCCTGGCCAAGGCGGGCAAGCGCACGCTGCTGGTCGATCTCGATCCGCAGTGCAATGCCACCACCGGGCTCGGCCAACAACCCACGGAAAACCATCCTTTGGTTTCCCGTCAGCCGCTCAAAGACTCTTTATGCCACGGCAACCCAAGAAACTTGGATATCCTGCCCGGCAGCCGCAGCTTCAAGGATGTCGAGGTGCTCGCCGCGGGCGAGAGCAGCCAATCGGCCACGCTGAGCCAGCATTTGGCCAGCGGACTGAGTGCCTACGATTTCGTGCTCATCGACTGTCCGCCGTCGTTGGGGCAATTGACCCAAACCGCTTTGGCCAGCTCGACCGAGGTGCTCATGCCAATCCAATGCGAGTATTTCGCGATGGAGGGGCTGACGCAAATGATCGAGGTGATTCGTCGCGTGATGGATCGCCGGCCGAACCGGCTGCAATTCGGCGGCATCGTGTTGACGATGTACGACCACACGCTGGAATTGACCCGAGAAGTGGATGAGGAAGTCCGCGATTTTTTTGGAGAGATTGTTTACCACACAGTAATCCCCCGCGACGTAGCCGTCTCCGAAGCGCCCAGCCATGGTCGCTCGGTCATTGACTATTCCCCGCGAGCGCGCGGTGCCCGGGCTTACGTTGAACTTTGCATGGAGGTGCTCGAACGTGAATAAGGAACGACGTCTAGGTCGCGGATTGGAAGCGTTGCTCGGCCGGCCGCTCGAACGCTCGAACGAATCGCTGGAGATCCATCGCGAGCCGGCCGACGAGCCGCAGGACGGCCTGCTACAAATCCACGTGTACGAAATCGAGAATAATCCGTTCCAGCCGCGCCGAGATTTTGATGATGCGGCCATCGGCGAATTGAGCGAGAGCCTCAAGGAGCACGGCATGATCCAGCCGCTGGTGGTGCGGCGCAATGGGGATCGGTATCAATTGATAGCAGGTGAGCGCCGGCTGCGCGCAGCTATCAAAGCTGGCTGGCAGCAAGTGCCCGCCCAGGTGCGCGAGGCCGACGATCGACAAATGTCGGAAGTCGCGATCGTCGAGAACCTCCAGCGCAAGGACTTGAACGCGCTCGAAAAGGCACTCTCCTTCCAACAGTACCTCGAACGATATGGCTGCAAGCAAGAAGAGCTCGCCAACCGGCTGAAAATCGACCGCTCGACGATTGCCAACCTGATCCGGCTGCTCGAATTGCCCGAAGCGATTCAGCAGTCGGTTCGCTCCGGCTCGCTCAGTCCGGGCCATGCCCGAGCGCTGCTGCCATTGGGAGACGAGCGCGAGCAAGTGACGTTTTGCAAACGGATTCAGAGCGAATCGCTCAGCGTGAGAGCCACCGAGGAGCTCGTGCAACAAGCGATCCATCACGCCGACCGCGAGCCTCTGAACGTTGTCGGCAGCGATGCCGCGCGCAACAAAGCAATCAAGCGCACCGGCCAACAATCCGCCGCGCTCGAGCAGGAGCTGCGTTCGGCGCTTGGCACGAAGGTCGAACTAAAACAAAAGGCCGGCGGTCGCGGACAGATCGTCGTACACTTCAGCAGCCATGAAGAATTCGAGCGGCTACGCGAGCATCTGTGCGGGCGCCACCGCGAGAGCAAGGCGGGTTAAGCAAACGAAAGAGGTGCCTCCGGCGGGCCGGGAGCCCCGGCGGGCGATGGACGCGCGGAACGGAGTAATGGGGCATGTACATTGGAACACCATGCTTGGTTGCGAGGTGTTCAATCGAGTGCTAGGATACAGCAGCGGCGCAACGAGCTTCGTGCGCCATCCAAAGAATCTGAAATCGGCTAAAAATATCGGGGCGTGGCGCAGTCTGGCTAGCGCACCTGCTTTGGGAGCAGGGGGTCGGAGGTTCGAATCCTCTCGCCCCGATTTTTTCGGCGGAGCCGAAAAAATAGAGAGGAGAGATGGAGAAAGGCGAGAGTAGAACAAAAGCAAGACGCAAGCGATTCTTACAGGATCCCTCGTCACTCGACGCCTCTCCTCGGTCTCCTTTCCACTCTCAACTTTCTTGCCTAAAAGCCAGCACTCTTGGCTTTTGTCTTGAAGGCAGTCAACAATCCGTTGGCCTTGCTACCGCGTTACTCATTTCCCCCGCACCGGCCAAAACCGCCCAGTCCTGGCCATGTACTCGCGATATTGATCGCCGAATTTGTCGATGAGTTTTTGCTCTTCGATGGGCGTGCGCAGTACCAACAGAGCGAAAACGGTGAGGCCGCACAGCCCTAGGAACCAGTTGGCGGCCAATAATGTGATCGAGACGGTTGCCAGGAGCACGCACACGTAGAACGGGTGGCGAATCCAACGGTAAGGCCCGGTCGTCACGAGCGTGGCGTTGACGCGGGTCACGACAGTGTCGGTGAGGTTCTTGCCTAGGTTCGTCAGGGTCCAGTAGATGAGGGCGATTGCGGCCACTGCGAATGGCGTCCCAACCCAACGTAGCGAATCGGGCAGCGGCAACGCGCACCACTGCATCAAGGCTGGATTGATGAGATAAATCAGGGTGCCAAACCAAATGCAAATCCCCGCCAGCCGCAGCGGCACGCCGATCCAAAAACCTTCTTCTCGGCGGGAAATCCGTTCGCCCGATTTGGCGGCCTGCAAACGATGGTAGACACCGACGACCATGACCAGGCCAAGCATCGGCAAGATAGCGACGCGAAATGGATCTTCCGCTGTCATGGGCCGGCCCTCTGAATTTTGTGTTGGTGGCCCATTGTAGCCGACTTCCCCGTGCGGCGGCTCCGTCCGATTCCATTCCTTCACTATGCGGCAATTCATGAACATGGACGAAATAGGTTGACATCCGTCGGCACAACCGCTAAAGTCGAGCCGTGGCGACGTGCAGCTTTTCTTGCGCGCGTCCACGGCCTCTATTGCGATGGGTCCTTGCTAGTGAACGTGAATTCGAGAGCCTGCCAGGTTTGACCTGGGCTCCCACGTTCGTTCGACCAGTCCGATTCGGTTGACCAACCGGTGGTCTGAATAAGCAGGACTCTCTTCATTTCCGAAAGTTCGATGGGCTTTTATTGCGCGCGTTTTTCGCCGCCTGATTCAAACCATCTGCTTACGGCTCCCACAAATTGCGACTTTTTGACGGGCTCCAGTGTTTATCTGGCCCGTTAATCGAAGCCGGTTTTGCGCACTCCTAACTTGGTGCGCGCCGGTGGCCCTTCCGGAGAACTTGAACCATGTCGAAATTGAAATGCCTTGCCGTTTTCGCGATCCTGGCGGTCGCAAATTCGGCCCTTGCCGATCTGTCGCTGCAGGAGCTCAACCCAAATGCCCTGCACAATAGCGCCGACGCGCTCGATGTGGACAACAATGGCCTGGTGTCGCCGCTAGACGCTTTGATCATCATCAACCATTTGCAGCCGAAAACCTCCACCCAGGTTCAGGCGTCGATACTATCCAGCGATCCGACGTTCTTCCTCGATACTAGCAACGATCACCTCGTGTCGCCGATCGACGCGCTGTTGGTGATTAACCATTTGGCCGTCGTGCCAGAGCCTAGCGCGATGGTTTCTGGTGCGTTGGGGGTCCTGCTGTTGGCGGGATATGCCTGGCGACGGCGGCGATTTCGGGCCTGAAATCCGCAAACATCCGCTCTGTCGACGCCTGCATAGACTTGCCGGTGCCGCGTTCCTTCGCGCTCGGGTCTCCCTTATTCGAGCTTACTCACCGCGAAATTGCCTGCTAGAATTGGGCGTTTAACCCGCTCAACTGTCACGCTCGAACTGGCCCCGCCGGCATGTTCCGCCCCATTCTCCAGTCCCCCACGATTCCGCTGCCACTGTTGATCACCGGTGTGGCCGGTGTGGCCGGTTACAATGCGCTGTCGTACTTCCAGGCCAAATACCCGGGCCGGGTGATCGGAATCCGCCAGCGTGACAACTGGCGGTTGGATGGCCCGGGCATCGTCGCTTGCAATGCCGAAGATCGGCAGGCACTGGCCCAACTGTTTGATCAATATCGCTTTGCCAGCGTGCTCGATTGCGCCGGCAATTGCGCGCTCAAGGCCTGTGAGCTCGATCCGGACATGGCCTGGCGAATCAACGTCGGCGGGGTCAGCAACTTGCTTTCGCAAGTCGCCAGACACCCGGTCCGATTCGTCCATTTATCGATCGATTTGGTTTTTTCCGGCACTGGCGCTGGCAACCACGTCGAGGAGAACCCGACCGATCCTGTCACGGTCTATGGCAAGACGATGGTCGAGGCCGAGCAGATGATCGCCGCTGAAATGCCGGATGCCTGCACATTGCGCATCTCGCTGCCCATGGGAATCAGCTTCAATGGACACGCCGGGGCCATCGATTGGATTCAGTCTCGCTTCAAAAAATCCAAGCCTGCCACGCTGTATTTTGACGAAGTCCGCACTCCTCCGTATACCGATTGCTTGAATCCGCTGTGCGAAACCATGTTGAGCAACGACCTGAGTGGATTGTTCCACGCCGGTGGCCCCGTTGCGTTGAGCCTGTTTCAAATTGCGCAAATTGTCAATCGGGTGGGCGGCTACGATCCCAAGCACCTGATGGGCTGCCCGCGTTTGGCCGCCGGGCCCATTCCGCCTCGCGCCGGCAACGTTTCGATGGACTCGAGCAAGCTCACGCGCACGTTGGGATACGCCCCGTTTTACGCCTGGCCTTCCGACGAAGCACTCTTGCCCACGCATCCCGAGTGGCACCACGAGCGTCCGGGCGATGATCGCGGCAGCGCCCAGTGGCTCGGTGAGGTCTTGTACCGCAACCCGTTGCGCGCGATCGCGGGCTAAAGTCACGTCCTCCGCTAGCAAGCTGATGCAAACGCGCCCTCAGGCGTGAATCTCCTGTTCTGCGTGGCAGGAAAAGTGATCGCGGCGCGTTGATCTTGTGAGTTGGCCAGCGTTGTGATAGCAAGCCGCATGCCGGGCGCTCGCAATCTCGAGCCGTCCAGGTCGAACATGCCTCCATACGTCTGAATTACCGATGCGCGGCGAGCCTTCGCAAAACCTGGTGGAACTACTGACGCGGCTGAAATTGGCTACCGCCGAGCAACTGCAAAGCGTCACCTCGCGGGTTCGTCGCCTGGCCGGAAACTTACCGGACTTCGAATCCGTATGGGTCGACGCACTAGCGCAGGCCCGGATCCTCAGCCCGATGCAAGCGGCTGAACTCAATTCGGGGCGTGGCGAAAGCTTGCTGCAAGGGCCGTATGTGCTCCTGAAGCCGCTGGCTTCGCCGCACTTCGCGGAATGTTTTGCGGCCCGGCACATTGAAACCGAGCGAACGGTGCGGATCTATTTGGTGCGACGACCCTTGACAGATATTGCATTGGCCACGCGCGCCTTGACTCAGTTGATCGACCGATTGGCGGCATTACGCGGAGGCTTGGCTGGCCTGGTTGATGACGCAGGGAGCAACGGCGGTTGCGTGTGGGCTGTCTGCCCCGAACTCTCAGGCGTGACGGCCGCGGACTGGGGCATCGAGAATGGTAGGTTTCCGCCTCAAGTCGTACTGCAGATTGCTCGTGAAATGCTGGTCCGGATCACGGAGCTGGAACGATTTGGCGTTGCGCACGGAGACATCGGCGCGGCGGGATTGCTCCTTCAACCTTCGGGCCACGTGGCTCTGCCAATGCCTGGATTTCGCGGCATCGTTCGCCCCGGCGAAGGCTATGCCTTCAACGATCTTCAGCCCGAAGCTTACGACTATCTGTCGCCAGAACGAATTGCCTCAGGCAGTCCGGCCTCGCTGAATAGCGACATGTATGCTTGCGGATGCCTGTGGTGGCATTTGCTTGCGGGGCGTCCTCCGTTTTCGGGCGGAAACAGCCTGGCGAAGTTGAGGGCGGTGCATGCGGCAAAATCGATCGACGTGCGGCAATTGGCGATCGACGTTCCCGATATTTTGGCGCGGGCGATCGACATGTGCATGGCAAGAGAACCATCCGCGCGTCCTCAATCGATTTCGGAACTGGTCAACTTGCTGGGCCCGCCAACGCGCGCCGGATGTGCCGCAGTGGCTCGCTGCCTGCGCACTCAGCCGCAACTTTGGACGTCGATCCGCACGGCAGGACCGCGTCGTTCGGCCAAGCGCACACGACTGCCAATCGTGGCCGGCATGGCCACCGTTGCGGCACTAGTCGTTTTGGCGCTATTGCCGAATTGGCGTCGAAACCATGTGCCGCCCGCAGCCGCGGAGCTCGCCACCGTAACCAAATTGGCACCGACCACGAATATCGTGTCCCCTGTAAATGAACCGGCAACTGACGAAAACTCGCGGCGAGACTCGCACGTCAAGCCCGTTGCCGCCACCGAGCCACTGGATGATGCTCCTCAAGACCTGGTGTTGCCGGCCGGAAAAAGAATTCG
This sequence comes from Planctomycetia bacterium, assembly GCA_043749935.1. GTDB lineage: Bacteria > Planctomycetota > Planctomycetia > Pirellulales > PALSA-1355 > PALSA-1355. Next base: position 892 of record JAYVCO010000365.1, on the reverse strand, counting down.
CGTGTCGCATCTAAGTCTGAAACCTGGCCAACACGTGCGAGGCGTCCCGGGCACACGGCCACAGCTCGACCTTTCAGGCGCGGGCTTGGGGATTGAGTGTGAAGATGTCTGCTTCGAGAACATTGATTTCGTTTGGCAACCAGAAAGTGCTGATGAGGGCGAGACAACGCTGAATTCCGCCATGTTTCTTGTCGAATCGCAGGTAATCGAATTTCGCGGCTGCTCATTTTCCAGCTTTGGCCAAACGGCACCGATTGCGATCGCTTGGAGCGGAGCGATTGATGCACCCAGCGGATTGCGTGGAGAGTTGATGCTAAGCGATTGCGTGTTTAGCGGGGTGGCCGCGGTGATCGATTGTCAGGGTCCGGTCGCATTGGCCGTCGAGATGACCAATTCTCTCTGCCTGGCCGCCGGGCCGGTCGTGCGCTTGCACCGCGCGCCAAAGATCGATGAGGCTCTCCGTATTTCGCTCGATCACGTCACGACACGCGGCGATTGCGCGGTGCTGGAATGTCGCTACGCCCGTCTGGACGACCCGCTTGGAACGATCGTGATTTCCGCGACCGATAGCGCCCTCGATACCAATCCTCGAGGCGGACTACTGATTTTGGCCGGGGCACAGCGTCCCGATCGTCTGCTAGGCGCGATTGCCTGGGACGGCCAGGGTTCGCTTGTGCCGCCACACACGGCCGTTGCGCTGTGGCGCAACGGTGCTCGAAAGCAACAGATCCTTCCGGAAGACGAGTTGGCCGTGGCCGGCCTGGTACGCAGTCATGTAGAGTTTGCCGGAAATGCGGGGGGGCCGGCTTCCGCATCGCGCATTACCCGTTGGCAGGCGCCGCTACGTTCGGACGACCCACCCGGAGCAAACACAAACTCCCTGTTTTTGCCG
>JAYVCO010000364.1:0-4089 GCA_043749935.1 Planctomycetia bacterium | reverse complement strand
GATTTGCCAGCAATGCAGACGCGACCGCATGCGATGGCTCGATGGTCTGCTAACGCAAGCAAGATGCCCGAATCGACAAAGCACGATGATTGGGAAGGTTTCTTCGGGAATCCGAAGCGAATGGAACCAAATGACCGGTACGTTGCCCTGACCGCGTGCATCGCTTGCCTTCCGAGCGGGCACAAATTGCCGACTACCTGCGCACTTCCAGATCGGCAAAAGTTTTTTTAAGGGCACAACTGGTGTGCTGGCTCGACCTTAGACAAGAGTGCCAGCGACTTTCTAAGAAAACGCGACACTTTGGAACGTGGTTTCCATAGAGAGTGGACGGTCCACTGCGCGCAGTCAACGACGCCGCCTGGTCAGCAAGAGTCAACTTCGTCCTTTTTCCGTCGCAACTGAGCGCCGAATCCGTCGAGCTTCATGCCAGAGAATCATCCATATCCGACCATCGATTCGCAAGGCTGGGCTAGCTCGTTGGTTCGTCCGCTTTCGCGTCGATACCTGCTCGTGCTGACGACGGTGGCCGCGCTGGTGCTCGTCGATCAAGCGATCCTGCAACCTCTGCTCGTGCAGCTCAATTTCTATGCGCCGGTCATCAATCTTGCCGGCCGCCAACGGATGCTGAGTCAAAAAGTGACCAAAGAAGTGCTGGCCCTGGCCGCGGCCGATGACATCGAAACACGCGATTCCCGGCGCAAGGAATTGCTTGTCGCGATCGAACAATGGACTGCAGCCCACCGTGCTCTGCTCGATGGCGATCGTACGAAGGGTGTGCAACCCGTGGGAGCGTCGATCGCGGAGGCCATGCAGCAAGTCGAGCCGGCGTATGCAGCCATTCGCACCGCTGCTCAAGAGATCGCCGCCGATCGTTCGCATTCTGCCATGTCCGACACGACTCCATCCGTGGCCATCATCTTGAACCAGGAGCCCGTTTATCTGCGCGGAATGGAAACGGTCGTGGCGATGCTCGAAGAGTCCGCCAAGTCCCGGGTTGCCTGGCTGCGCGGGTGCGGCATGATTGCGATGATGACGGTCCTCGTGTTGCTCGTGGGCGTCTATTTTCTTGTGCTGCAACCGGCTGCCAACCTGATTCGTGGCCAGGTGGAAAAACTTGCTGTCAGCGACACGCGCCATCGGCTGTTGGCGGAGATGCTCGCTGAAGCACGCGACACCTTGGAATTGCGCGTCGCCGAACGGACTAGCGAGTTGATCGCGGCGAACCTCGCACTCGAGCGCGAAATGGCCGAACGACAGGCCGCCGAATTGCGCATGCGCGAGCTTTCAACTGAGCTTGCTCATGCGTCTCGCGTTACTGCGCTCGGACAACTTGCCACGGGCCTGGCCCACGAGATCAACCAACCGCTGGCGACCGTGGCCAACTACGCGGGCACGCTGGAGTTGGCACTGCTGCGCGCCTGTCCAACCGAAGAAGAACCCCGACAGCTTGTCGCTCAAATCAAACAGGCGGCACTGCGCGCCGGGGCCATTGTCCGTCGCATGCGCAATTTCGTGCGCGGCGGCGCCATCCAGGCATCTCAGGTTGACCTCAACGACCTTGTCCGCGAAGTATCCGAGTTGTGCCGACCCGAACTGCACGAAGCGGACGTGGGTCTCTCCTTCGACCTTGTGCCGGGACCGGTCTTGGTCTTGGCTGATGCGGTGCAAATTCAGCAGGTCCTCGTGAACCTGATTCACAATGCGATCCAGGCAATGACGTCTTGCCCTGCTCCAACGCGCAGCCTGCGAATCAGCACCGACGTCGGGCCGCTCGAAGCCGGCGTGGCAGTCTTCGACTCCGGACCCGGTTTTCCCTCGGAAGGCATCGAGAATCGTTTTCAGCCTTTCTTCTCCACCAAGCCCGAGGGGCTGGGGATGGGTCTGGCGATTAGTCGTTCCATCATCCAACAACACAAAGGACGCATCTGGAGCGAGAACCGTGAAAGTGGCGGCGCGGTCGTCGGTTTCAGCCTGCCTCATCTTCACGCGCATGACTCCAGCACAGAACAACACACCCACTGTCTATGTGGTTGACGACGATCGACCCATGCGCGATTCGCTCGTCGGCCTGATTACGGCGATGGGCTTTTCCTCACATGGCTTCGCCTCGGCTGGCGCTTTCCACAAGTTCTACCGGCGTCAACTGCCGGGCTGCCTCGTGCTCGACGTGCGGATGCCCGTCCAGAGCGGCCTGGAGCTCTATGAGCAGTTGATTCGTGAAGGAAAGCGGCTGCCCGTCATCTTCATCACCGCGCATGCCGATGTTTCGACCGCTGTTGCGGCCATGAAAACGGGCGCCGTCGAGTTTTTGGAGAAACCTTTCGATCGCGATACCTTGCTGGAACGCATTCACAAGGCACTGGCTCTCGATGCCGATTGGCGCCGGCACGAGGCCGAGTTCAACGCTATCGATCGCCGAATCGCGCGATTGAACGAGCGCGACCAGGAAACCCTGCAACTGATCATCGCTGGCACCTCGAACAAAGCGATGGCGTCTCGGTTGTTCATTTCTCAACGAGCTGTCGAGATGCGCCGAGCGGCGATCATGCGAAAGTTGGAAGTTCGTTCGGTGCCCGAGCTACTCGAGCTCACGATTACCCATCGCCTGGTGGCCGAAATCGCAACGATGATTTCCGTGTCACGATTGCACTAACGATCATCGTGCTCGGTCGGCAGCCTGCTGAACGATTCGACGGGCTGCGAAAGCTCGGGCGTTGGCTGATAGTGGATCAAGAGCCAGCCCGAGAGCACCGCTAGTGCCAAGGCGATACCGAGGCCGGTGTAGGTCGTCAGCGGCGAGACTTCCTCGGGCAGCACGCCCAACGCCGTGCCCACGCGCCAAACATTTACCGATCCGTTGACGAACGCGTGACAGACGATGCCGGGCCAGAGCGATCCTGTCTGCCACGCAAGAATTCCCAGCCAGAGCCCCAGCGGCAGCACGGAAATCGCCCAGATAGGCGTGCCATGAAATGCCGCGAAGACGAGCGCCACCACCGGAATGGCCACTTTGGGCGACCAACGGGCCAAAAGCCTCCGCTGCATGTAGCCGCGGAAGAACAGCTCTTCAACAAAGGCCGGCACCAGGGCAATGAACAGCACGAACACAATCCCGCTCGGCCAGGTCATCGATTCGTAGAGTCCGGTGAACATGCCCGACTCCCAATCGCCCAACAGCGAGACGGCCGCCTGACCCAACAACCCCCCCAGCCATAACACGCCCAGCGATGCCCACGCGAAACACAGGTAGACCGGCCAGCGCAGCGACGCCTTGCCAATCGCACGAAAGGCTCGCGCTCGCGGGTCGCCAAACGAACTGGCCAACCACCACACCGCCAGTATCGCAAGTTGAGCGGGCAGCGCCGCGGCCACAAAGCCCCAAGGCGTGCTCATGATGTTGATGGCCGACTCGCGGCTGCCGCCGCGTGCGATCTCGACCGCCACCAAAGCAATGATGACCGGCATCTGTGCCGCAATAGCCGCCAGCACCGTGGCCAGGAAAACTCCAAACACCGTCCACACCCGCAACGGGCGCACAATATCCGCTGCGACAAACTGCTCCGCTTCCGCGTGAACAGGCAACTCCGCCGGCGAAAGGACCGCAGCCGCGTCGTCGATCGGTTCGTCGTTGTCGAGGGTCATGGTTCAACTCTGTATTGAGCGTTGCAGGTATAGACGAACGGGTATGTATCGTCGCATATTGCCGAATATGGACTTTTTCGATTTCCTCGGCGAGAAACGACTGCCGGTTGGTTGCGAAGTATTTGCATAGTCTCGCGATGCGCTCTTTGCCTTTACCTTGGGCGGACGTCTTGCTGATCCGGAAAGCTTTCCAATGACATCCTTCGTCCCCCTACGCCGCCGGACAGTATGATTGGCACAAACTCGCAGGACAAGCACGCGTCGATCAATCCGCCGGCCATGCATTCATTGCGGTTGGGAAGCCACACTAACCCGACGCGCGATCGAGGGCTCTTTCGATGGCTCGGATCCGGAGCCCTCGCTCGCGCGTCGGGTTGGAGTTTCGAGGCACGCGTCGGCAACAGGCGACGCCGTTGGCGGTCAATAATCAACCACGGCCAGAGGCCG
>JAYVCO010000363.1:0-2562 GCA_043749935.1 Planctomycetia bacterium | reverse complement strand
GATTGGGCAAGGGCTGGGTCTGGCTCAGATCGTGCAATTGCTTCCCTACCTGCTCCCCAACGCACTGATGTTTGCCGTGCCCGGCACCATCCTGTTTTCCGTCTCGATCGTGTATGGCCGAATGTCGGGCGCCAATGAGATCGTGGCCCTCAAATCGATGGGCATCAGCCCAATGGTAATGCTGTGGCCAACGCTTTTGTTCTCCGTGCTGTTGAGCTTCGTCACGGTCTGGCTCAATGACCTGGCCATGAATTGGACGTACTACGGCGTACAACGGGTCGTTGTTGATGCGCTCGAGGACATTGCCTATGGCATGCTCCGCGAGAAGAAATCGTTCAGTACGCAGGGGTTCTCAGTGACGGTCATGAAAGTGGACGGACATAAGTTGATCAATCCGATCTTCTTCTTCCAGGAACAAGGGGGACAGACGATCCTGCGCGCCGAAACTGCCGAATTTCGTTCCAAGCCCGGGTCCGGCGTGCTCTCGATCAGATTTACCAATGCCACGGTCGATGTCCACGGACAGCACGTGGAAACGCCCGAGTACGAAAAAGATATTCAAATCGACGGACACAATTCGGGCGATCCGCCGCCGTCTCATTTGGCGCTGTGGCAGATTCCGGCCAGCGCCGCGCGCCAGACCGAGCTCGTGACTCGGCTCGAACAGCGGATGGTCGCTTTGCCCGGCTTCCAAATGATGACGGGCGATTTCGATGCGCTCTGCGGAAAGACCGGGGTCGACGACGCGCGCAATCTTCAACAGCAGAAGTTTAATCTCTACCGCATGCGCACCGAACCTCCCGCCGCTGGTCCAATGGCTTTAGTTGCCTGTGCTTCGCGTTAGTCGGTGCCTGCATGGCAATTCGCTTGCGACATTCGGACGCATTGACCAGCTTCTTCCTCTGCTTTGCTCCGATCTTACTCGTCTACTACCCCCTATTGCTCTTCGGAACCGATCGCGCCAAAGCCGGCGTCATTACGCCCTACGCCGTTTGGCTGGCCAACCTCATTCTGGTCGCCTGGGGCGTCTGGCTGCTGCGGCGCGTGCTGCGATACTGAGCGCCGGCGCAGTTCTGCTTAAGCTAGCGCGGGATCAGACTTCAATGCGCTTCCAGCCGCCGTGGTTGAAGCGGTACATGACCAGTCCCGTGCGGACCAACACGTCGGCGACCATGGCATACCACGCGCCCTCGACGCCCCAGCCCAACGTGTGGGCCAGAAAGTAGGCGGCCGGAATGCGCACGCCGACGAATCCGATGAACGTGAATGCCAAAGGCCAACGCGTATCGCCAGCTCCGCGCAGCGCGCCGGTCAGCACCTGCATGATCGCCAGCGGCAACATTGCCACGGAAACGATTTGCAGCAAAGACGGAACGATGGCCGCCACGTCTGCTTGCTGGGAGCTGAGAAACAGACCGACAAGTTGGTGCGATCCAAAAAACAAGACCAACCCCGCGCCGGCTAGCAAACTGCCGCTCGCCGCACAGGCCGTGAGCACGCTGCGGCTGGCCTGGGCATACTCCCGGGCACCCAGGTATTGTCCGGCCAGTGTGGCCGAGGCAAGTTGAAACGCGTAGCCTGGCAAATAGGCCAGTGATTCGATGCGAATCGCCACGCCGTGCGCCGCCGACGCCACGGGCCCCAAGCGATCGATGATCGACAGGAAAAACAACTGGCAGCCGACGATCGAGAGCACGTCGATCCCGCCCGGCACGCCGATCCGCAGGATGCGTCGCATCAGGTCGACGTCCGGCCGCAGCAGCCGCCACTGGATTCTCAGGCCGAACCGGCCCAGCAGCAGAATTGAGAAAGGAAGCAATCCGCCGACAGCATGGCCGCACGCGGCGCCGATGGGCAGCGCGTCCCAGCCCAATTCCGGCAGCGGCCCAACGCCCAACAGCAGCGACCAGGCAACCACGATGTTGACGAAGTTCACCAGCACCATTGTGGCCAGGCCCGTCACCATATCACCCGCTCCACGCAAGCAGCCAATGCTCACGGCTTCGAGCATCATGACCGGCAACATGGGCACGATGAACCGCAGATAGCGAGTCGCGTAGACCGCGCTTTCACCTTCGAGTTGCAAAATGCCCGCCAGGTGATCGCGCAGCAGCAGCCCGCAAGTTGTGAACACGACGGCCAAGATGCCACCCAATAGAAACGCTTGGTTCGTCACCCGGTTGGCCATCGGCCAGTCGCCGGCGCCCACGAACCGCGCGGTCATGGCAATAGCGCCAATCGAGACAACAGCGAATAGATTGGTCAGCATCCAAAGGACGTAGTTGATGACGGTCATCGCGGCCAGATGCGACTCGGTCAGATAGTGGCCGGCCAGGAGCGTGTCGGAGAAGCCGATCAGCATCACCAGCAGTTGCTCGATCAGCACCGGCCAGACCAGCCGCAAGAGCGGCCGTAGCGTGCCCGGTGTTTGAGAAATAGCAGCGCGCACGCCAGACCAGCAGAGGGCCAAGAAAAACTAGCATCGCGCGGCAAACTCGCCGCGAAAGCACCGAACGCGAGGAAGGTTAGACCGGATCGGCAAGAGCGTCAACCGGACGAATT